>JANNBI010000248.1:0-8835 GCA_031385345.1 Paracoccaceae bacterium
CCGGTGATGAAGCCCGCATCGTCCGATGCCAGAAACACCACGATCCGCGCAATTTCTTCCGGCTCTCCCAGACGGCCGACGGGGATCAGGGGGATGATCCGTTCGTTCAGCACTTTTTCGTCAATCGCGCGCACCATTTCGGTACCGATATAGCCCGGGCAGATGGCGTTGACCGTGATCCCCGCGCGCGCGCCCTCTTGGGCCAAGGACTTGGTAAAGCCCAGATCGCCTGATTTGGCGGCGGAATAATTCGCCTGACCCGCCTGACCCTTTTGCCCGTTGATCGACGAGATGTTGACCACGCGGCCAAACTTGCGGTCGCGCATCCCGCCCCACAGCGGATGCGTCATGTTGAACAGGCCGGACAGGTTGGTGTCGATCACCTCTTTCCACTGGCCGGGGGTCATCTTGTGGAACATCGCGTCGCGGGTGATGCCGGCATTGTTGACCAGAACCGACACAGGGCCAAGATCCGCCTCGACCTTTGCGATGCCTGCCGCGCAGGCGTCATAATCGGCCACGGACCATTTGTGGGTCGGGATGCCGGTTTGCGCGGTGAAGGCGGCGGCGGCCTCTTCATTGCCGGCGTAATTCGCGGCAACGCTGTATCCGGCGGCCTTTAGCGCCACCGAAATCGCCGCCCCGATCCCCCGAGAGCCCCCCGTCACCAAAGCCACTTTAGACATAAGTTATCCTCCATCTCACGCCGAATTTGTAATTCTCTTACCAAGACGAAAGCGGGCGCGCAACTTTATTGCGCGCCCGCTTTGCAATTGCAGAAACTTTTGCGGGTGCAGAAATCAGGCCCGCTCGATGCACATGGCCACGCCCATGCCGCCGCCGATGCACAGGGTCGCCAGACCCTTTTTGGCGCTGCGACGACCCATTTCGTGGATCAGCGTGTTCAGGATCCGCGCACCCGAGGCGCCGATCGGATGGCCGATGGCAATCGCGCCGCCATTGACGTTCACGATCGCCGGATCCCAGCCCATGTCCTGATTGACGGCGCAGGCCTGTGCGGCAAAAGCCTCGTTCGCTTCGACCAGATCCAGATCGGCCACGGTCCAACCGGCCTTGTCCAGCGCCTTGCGGGACGCGTGGATCGGCCCGACACCCATGATCGACGGGTCCAGACCGGCGGTGGAATAGGACGCGATCCGCGCCAGAACCTTCAGGCCGCGCTTGGCCGCGTCGGCTTCGGACATCAGCAGCACTGCCGCCGCGCCGTCATTCAACCCCGAGGCATTGGCCGCCGTCACCGAGCCGTCCTTGGCAAAGGCCGGGCGCAGTTTCGTCATGCTGTCCAGCGTCGCGCCGTGGCGGATGTATTCGTCCTGATCGACCACGATATCGCCCTTGCGGGTTTTCACGGTGAAGGCGGCGATTTCTTCGGCAAACTTGCCGGCCTTCTGGGCGGCTTCGGCCTTGTTCTGGCTGGCCAGCGCGAAAGCGTCCTGCATCTCACGCGAGATTTGCCACTGGTTCGCGACATTCTCGGCGGTCTGGCCCATGTGATAGCCGTAAAACGCGTCCCACAACCCGTCCTTGATCATCGAATCGACAAAAGCCATGTCGCCCATCTTGGTGCCGGACCGCATATGCGCGACATGGGGCGAAAGCGACATGTTTTCCTGACCGCCCGCGACCACGATGGCCGCATCGCCCAGTTGCACATGCATGGCACCCAAAGCGACGGCGCGCAGACCCGATCCGCAGACCTGATTAAGGCTCCACGCGCTGGCTTCTTTGGCCAAACCGGCCTTGATGGCGGCTTGCCGCGCGGGGTTCTGGCCCTGTCCGGCGGTCAAAACCTGACCCAGAATGGTTTCGGCCACCTCGGCCTTGTCGATGCCGGCACGGGCCACGACAGCCTCGATCACGGCGGCGCCAAGATCATGCGCCGGGGTATTGGCGAAGGCGCCGTTGAAGCTGCCCACAGCGGTGCGTGCCGCCGAAACGATTACCACATTGGTCAAGATTTGCCCCCATTGATAAGGCATGACGAGGCTCGCCATGCGTCTGATCCGGCCTTAGGCGGGCTTTGCTGCAAAAGCAAGAAAAACAGGCGCACAGGCGGCGGTTTTGCGCGGATTTTGCCCCTGAAACCGGGGTGGGATCGGCCTATTTCCGCGCCTTGTTGTTGAAAAGACAGGCAAAGCCGGAAATTGCCGCAGCTGCGAAGATCAGGCGCTTTGTTGCACCGGATTGTGCGCCCATTCCGGGCGGATCGTGGGGGCGCCGAACAGATAGCCTTGCAGGCAATCCACCCCCATCCCGACCAGAAAATTCGCCTCAGCTTCCGTCTCAACCGCTTCTGCGACGGTAAACATCTCAAAATGTTTTCCGATGCCGATCAGGGCGCCGGTCAGGGCCTGATTGTCGGGATCGGCGTTGATGTTGCGGATGAACTGCGCGTCGATCTTCAGGATATCAAAGAAGAAATCCTTGAAATAGCGGATGGCGGTAAAGCCTGCGCCGAAATCATCCATGGCAAAGGCGACGCCCTTGGCCTGCATCTCCTCCATGAACAGGATCACGATGTCGGGCAGGGTCATGACCGAGGATTCGGTGATTTCCAATATCAGCCTTTCGCCCACCGTCGCCGACAGCAACAGCCCCCGGCGCAGGGTATCGACCCAGCGTGCATAGCCGATGGACCGCGCCGACATGTTCAGCGACAGGCGCAACGTGGGGTTTTGCGCCAACGCCAGCAGCCCCATTTCCAGCGCGGCGCAGTCAACTTCGCGGCCAAGTTCGGTGTCCTCAATCGCCTCCATGAACTCCCTTGCCGGGATGATGCGGCCAGACGGTTCCAGCACCCGCATCAGCCCTTCATGAAAGGCGATGCGGGCAGTGTCGCGGGTCAGCACAACCGGCTGATAGGCCAGACGCAGACGGCGGGTGGCAATCGCCTCGCGCACCAGCGACATGGTGGCGCGGTCATTGGCCTGAATTGCCGCCCCCAAAGGCGTGGTCAGACCCGGCCGCGCGTCAGGTTTGGGTTTGTGCCGTTTAAGCAGATCCAAATGCGCCCCCGCGTTGGCCCCCCGATGCGGGGCGATGATGGAATGATCCGGTGCAATCTGCCGACAGAATGTCGCCACAGCCGTAAAGATCGGGTAAAGCCTGCCGCCAAGCGCCAGATTTGGCGAGGGGAGAAATAGACGCGATGCAAGACGAATTTGAACGATCCGGCCGCTGTCCCTGGTGTGGCGATGATCCCCTGTACGTCGCCTATCACGACACCGAATGGGGCCGCCCCGTTCATGATCCGCGCGCCCTGTGGGAAGCCCTGATGCTGGAGGCGTTTCAGGCCGGGCTGTCCTGGATCACCATCCTGCGCCGCCGCGAAACCTTTCGCGCCGCCTTTGCCGGGTTTGATCCGGCCATCGTGGCCACCTGGGATGAGGATGAGATCACCCGCCTGCTGGCCGATCCCGGCATCATCCGCCATCGTGGCAAGATCGTTGCCACGATCGCGGGCGCGCAGGCCTTTTTGCGGTTGGAAGGGCAGGGCGGGTTCGCGCCCTTTGTCTGGCGCCACGTCGACGGGCAAAGTTTGCAACACGACCGCTCATCCATGGCACAGGTGCCCGGCCACAGCCCACAGGCGCAGGCCCTGTCCAAAGCGCTGAAGGCCGAGGGATTCAAGTTCGTTGGTCCGACGATTTGCTATGCCTTCATGCAGGCGGTCGGCTTGGTTAACGATCATCTGGTGACCTGCCCGCAACATGGTGTGGTTCAGGCGCTGGCAGCGGATTAGGCCTCGTTGCTGGACAGGCCGCGCAGGGTGTCGCTGCGGCGCGTGATGCCCAGCGGGGCCAGACCCTGCGGCCAGCGCGCCCCCAGCAGCCGCGATTTGGCGATTTTTGTGATGGTCACGGCATCGAACTGGTTGCCGCCCAGAACGTGATAGCTGGTCGCATCCTCGGCCCAATACAGCGCCACATGCCCCTGCCAGCCGTCGCGCGAGCCGCGCCAGAACACCAGAACCGCCCCCAGTTGCGGCGGCACCGGGATGCCAAAGCCCAGCCATTGCCGCGCGCCAAGGGGATTGGCGGGCAGGACGGCGTTGGGCAGGGTAGAGGCCAGACACTGCGCGATGAACAGCCCGCACCAAGGCGTCTCATCCCGGTCATATGGCAGGTCGGCGGCGGCGGCCCAGTCCAGAATCGCGGGGTTGTTGGCGGGGCCGGGGGCCTCGACCACGCCCAGCAACCGATGCGCCGCAGCAAGCCAGGGCAGGGCAGCGGGGATTGCGGGCGAAGGGGTGCCGGGTTGCTGGTTCACAACCGGCGGGGTGGTTGACGCTGGGGCGGGCTTCGCCCAGGCGGTCGCGGTCGGACCCGCCGAACCCTTCCGCACAGCGGCCCAGGTCAACGGCCCCGCGACACCGTCCACCCCCAACCCTCGCGCCGCCTGAAACGCCCGGACCGCTGCACGGGTTTTCGGCCCCGCGATGCCGTCCACCGACCCGGGATCAAACCCCGCCGCCGCCAAAGCCCGTTGCAGGTCGGATATGGTCACGGTGATCCCTCGCCCAACTCATGTCGCCTTGCGGCCCGCTGTCAGACTGCGCGCGATTGGGAAAGGTCTGGTGAGCGCACCGCGCGCCAAAAGCAGATTTGCGGCAACGGTTGGGAGTGAAAAGGGTCAGGCGGTGCGGGAAACGGGGCGGAAACCGCCTGAAACTGGACAGGGGTGGTCTGAATAAAACAAAAGGCGCGACGGTGCCGCTCCGGCAATCCGGTGTCTGGACGTCCGGCCCGCGGTGTTTCCGCCGCCCTACTCTGCTGCCAGCGCGTCCAGCACGGCCAGCGCGTCGGGCGCGTCCCAGGCGGCGTCTCCGATCAGGCGGGCCACTTCCTCGCCGTCCGGGTTCAGGATCACCGTTACCGGCAGGCCCAGAACCCCCATCGCCGCCGAAAACGCCCGGTCAGGATCGCGCAAGGGGGTCAGGGCGGTGATGCCCGCCTCCTCCCAGAACCGAGTGATCGCGGGCAGGGGGTTCGGCCCGGTCGCCACCGGCACCACGACAATACCCGGTCGCGCAACCTGTAAGCGGTCCAGCGCCGGCATCTCGGCCCGGCAGGGCGCGCACCAGGTCGCCCAAAAGTTCAGGACCACCCATTTGCCGCGAAACTTTGCCATCGAGGTCGGCCCATCTTCCAGCGTCAGCAGCCCCACCTCGGGCACCGGACGCGCCGGATCGGTCAGGATCAACTTTTGCATTGGACCGGTCAGCAGCGCCGACACGTCCCGCGCCGGATCTCCTGCCAAAGCCGCATTTGCAGAAAACACCAGGACGGCATAAAGAGCAGCCCAAACCAGTTTCGCAATCGACGTCATTCGAGGCCCCTCATGTCCGACCCATCCAAATCCGCAGCCAACGCCATGTGGGGCGGGCGTTTTGCCGAAGGCCCGGACGCGATCATGACGGCGATCAACGCCTCGATCGGGTTCGACCAACGGCTCTACGCCCAGGACATCGCCGGCAGCCGCGCCCATGCGGCGATGTTGGCCGCCCAAGGCATCATCAGTCCTAGCGATGCGCAGGCCATCGGGGAAGGCCTTCTCACGGTCTTGTCAGAGATCGAGAGCGGCACCTTCACCTTTTCGACCGCGCTGGAAGATATTCACCTGAACGTGGAATCCCGCCTGACCCAGCTCATCGGAGAGCCGGGCAAACGTCTGCACACCGGACGGTCTCGCAATGATCAGGTCGCGCTGGACTTCCGGCTGTGGGTGCGTGACCAATGTGACGCCGCCATCACCAGCCTGACCGCCCTGATGCGGGCCTTCGTGGCGCAGGCCGATGCCGGGGCGGATTGGGTCATGCCCGGCTTTACCCACCTGCAAACCGCCCAGCCGGTGACATGGGGCCACCATATGATGGCCTATGTCGAGATGTTCGCCCGCGACCGTTCACGGTTTGAAGATGCCCGCCGCCGGATGAACGAATGCCCCTTGGGGGCCGCCGCGCTGGCCGGCACCTCGTTTCCCTTGGACCGCGACATGACGGCCCGCGCGTTGGGGTTTGACCGGCCCACTGCGAACAGTCTGGACTCCGTGTCCGACCGCGATTTCGCGCTGGAGTTTCTGGCCGCCTCCAGCATCTGCGCCATGCATCTGTCGCGCTTTGCCGAGGAATTGGTGATCTGGTCCTCGGCCCAATTCCGCTTTGTGCGGTTGTCGGACAAATGGACCACCGGCAGTTCGATCATGCCTCAGAAAAAGAACCCCGACGCGGCGGAATTGCTGCGCGCCAAGCTGGGGCGGATTCTGGGGGCGACGGTGGCGCTGTTCACCGTGATGAAGGGCCTGCCGCTGACCTATTCCAAGGACATGCAGGAAGACAAGGAACAGGTCTTTGACGCCGCCGACACGCTGATGCTGGGGTTGGCGGCGATGACGGGCATGGTCGGTGATCTGACTGCCAACCGCGACGTGTTGAAATCCGCCGCCGCCAGCGGCTTTTCCACCGCCACCGATTTGGCCGACTGGCTGGTGCAACGGCTGGACCTGCCCTTCCGCGAGGCGCATCACGCAACCGGCGCTTTGGTGGCGCTGGCCGAGGCGAAGGGCTGCGATCTGCCCGATTTGACCTTGGCCGAGATGAACAGCGTTCACGACGGCATCACCCAAGAAGTCTATTCGGTTCTGGGCGTCGAAAACTCTATCCGGTCGCGCACCAGCTATGGCGGAACCGCGCCCGATCAGGTGCGCGCGCAAATTTCGCGCTGGCAATCGGCCTTGGCTTAAGCGACAAATTCCCCGATCAACATGAGGTGTCCCATGCGTTCTGCTTTGCTTCTGGCCTGCCTGCTTGCCCTGTCGGCCTGTGGTGGCAAACCCGATGTCTACATCATCACCCCCGGCGCGGCAGAGCCTATGACCGAGGTCACCTCGTAAGATGGCAATCCGCGCACTGATCATCGCGGTTCTGGCGCTGGCGGGATGCACCAGCACGCAAACCGGGTTGGGCGTGTCCTTTGGTCCGGATGGCACCACCGTGACGCCCAGCTTTACCGGTTCCAGTGGCAATGCCACCCTGTCGATTGGCGGCTAGGGAATGGCACGCGCGCTGGTGATCGTGATCTTGCTGTCGGCCTGCGGCGTGGACGGCGCGCCGACCCCGCCCATGGCGAAAACCATCGCCCCCGGCATGACAATGACTGGCACCGTTCAGGCCGGGATCGCGACGGATGGCGGTTAACTCCGCCGTTTCGTCCCGATCCTGCCATAATCTTCCCACAATTGCCCCCCAGTTTCCAAAACAGAAACAAACCCGACCAACGGGGCAGGCCAAGGGGGCAGAATGTCAGAGATCACCGCAACCACCGGCCTGACGCGGCAAACCGCCGCCGCGGCCACCGGGCAGACCCATATGGTCACCGTGGCCAAGACCACCGGCGTTGGCCCCGTCGCGCAGATGATGCAGTTGATGCGGCTGAAAAAAGCCCCGACCTTTCTGACCTCGCATGAATATTACGACTTTCAGCTGTACCGCCCCAGCCTGTCCAAAGCCGCCAAGGCCGAGTTTTTGGGCGAAAAGGGCAGCTTTGCGCTGAACCTGAAACTCTCTCCGCCCGGTCTGACCCATCTGCGCGGCTTTTTGTCCGACAAGGCGGCGCTGACCGCGCTGTTCGGCGCTTGGGGCCTGCCGACCACCACCACCCGCGCCGTCTTTGCCCCCGACCGACGGCTGGGCAACGTGACGACGCTGCGCGATGCGGGTCAGGTGGCGGACTGGCTGCTGGCGCAGGATAAATTCCCCATTTTCGGCAAGCCCGCCAAGGGCTGTCAGGCGCGCGGCACGGTGCGGATCAACGCCATCGACCGGCAGAGCGGCATGGCGACGCTGGCGACCGGGCAGGCGGTGGCCGTGGCCACCCTTGCCGCCGAAATGGCGCAGAACGCCGAAAACGGCTATATCTTTCAGGATGTTGTGGCGCAGCATTCCGCCATCACCGCGTTGATCGGCAGCCAGAACGTGTCAACCCTGCGGCTGGTGACGGTGGTGCGCGACCGCCAGCCCGAACTGCTGTATGCGGTGTGGAAGCTGGGGTCAGCGCAGGCGATGTCGGATAATTTCTGGCAAAAAGGCAGCCTGATCGCCCATGTGGACGCGCAGACAGGGCGGGTGCTGACCTGCCGTCATGGGTCGGGCACCGCGACGGACTGGGTCAACGACCATCCCGTGACCGGCCAGCCGATTGTGGGACAGGTGGTGCCGAATTTCGCCAAGGCCGTGGCTTTGGCGTTGGAGGCGCATGGCGCCTTTCCGGTCAATGGCGTGCTGGGTTGGGATATCGCATTGACCGACACCGGGGCCTGCCTGATCGAATGCAATGAAAACACCGGCCATGCCTTGTATCAATACGCGGCGGACCGGGGCGTGATGAATGCCGATTTCCAGCCGGTTTTCACGGCAATCATGGCGCGCAATGCCGGGATGGAACAGGCCAATGCCGCCAAACACAAAGCCTACACGGCGGCCAAAGCGCGGTTCTGACCGCGACGGCAGCCGCCGACCCGTCAGATCACCAGCCCGGCCATCCGCGCGCCGGAAAGCAAATCCTGCGCGACGTGATGCGCCCAACGGCCACTGGCGGGCAGGATGTCGGGCACCTGCACCACCACGCAGCCAGCGCGGTGCGCGGCTTCGGCCCCGACCTCGGAATCTTCAAACACCAGACAGCGCGCCGGGCTGATCCCCAGCCGCGCCGCCGCCAGAAGGTACGCCTCGGGCGCGGGTTTGGCCTGGGTCACGTCATCCACCGTCACCACATGATCAAAATAGACCGCCAGTCCGGCCACGCCCAGTTTGCGATG
>JANNBI010000274.1:0-3254 GCA_031385345.1 Paracoccaceae bacterium
TTGCCCGGACGCAGGCGGTTCAGCACGGTGTTGAAATAGGTCGGCCAGTATTTCTCGCCCACGGCTTCAAACATCTCGATGCTGGCAATCCCGTCATACACCCCGGTCTCGTCGCGGTAATCCTGCAACTTGATCTCGACCAAATGCTCCAGACCGGCGCGTTTCATCCGCTCGACCGCGTAATCATGTTGGGCTTGGCTGATGGTCAGACCGGTTACCCGAAGCCCGCGCTCTTTGGCGGCATATTCGGCGAAACCGCCCCAGCCGCAGCCGATTTCCAGCACGTGATCGCCGGGCTTGACCCCCATTTGATCGACCATGGACGCATATTTCTGCGTCTGCGCCTTTTCCAGACTTTCCTGCCCCGAGGTGTACAAGGCGCTGGAATAAGTCATCGTGTCATCCAGCCACAATTTGTAGAAATTGTTACCCAAATCATAGTGATGCGCGATATTTTTGCGGCTTCCGGCCCTGGAGTTTGGTCGCAAAAGGTGGCGCATCCGCTCGTAAGCGCGTAGTAAAGTCATGCCGGGAAAGGCGTTATAGACGTCGTCGTTGTCCAGATGCAGCAAATCCATCAGTGCCAGAAGATCGGGCGTCGACCAATCGCCTTCCAGATAGGCATCGCAAAACCCCATGTCACCTTCACGGATCAACCGGGCGAAAACATCGCCGTCCTTCACCACAATTTCACCCACCGGGCCGGGGTTTGGCCCGTCAACCCGAAAGCGCCGCCCGTCGGGCATGACAAAGTCCAGCCGCCCGTGTTTCAGCGCCTTGGACACGGAAAAGACCGAGGCGAAGTAGCGTGGCAGGCCGGTCTGGCCCTCTGTTGATGTCAGAACGTCCATTTATCACCCCCCCAGGGTGGTCTTCATAAGTGTTAAGATTCCCGAAACCGTGCCGCCACTCAAGTGTTTCGTTGACCATAGGCTGCAAGTGCGCGCGCGCGTCCCTGCGCCAGATCGATCATCGGCATCGGATAAGGCCGTTTCGGGTCCAGTCCCCAAGCTTTTGGCACAGCGTCAAAATAGGACAGGGCCTGCGCGCCGGGCTGACGTGACATCTCGGCAATCCACGTTTTGCGGTAAGTGGAGTCGACGTCAAACTTGTCCGCCTGCCCCGAGGGATTGAACACCCGGAAATAGGGCGAAGCATCGGGACCGCAGCCCGCCACCCATTGCCACCCCATCGCGTTCGACGCCGGATCCCAGTCGGTCAGACAATCCGCGAACCAGTCCAGCCCCAACCGCCAATCGCTGAGAAGGTGCTTGGTCAGATAGCTGGCAACGATCATCCGCGCGCGGTTATGCATCTTTCCGGTGACGAACATCTCGCGCATGGCGGCATCGACAAAGGGCTCTCCGGTCATGCCGCGCCGCCAGGTTTCCACATCGGGACTGTCGTCGCGCCAAGGAAACGACTCCCACCCCGCGCGCCAGTTCTGCGTGGCGATGGTGGGGCTGTGGTGCATCAAGGCCCAGGCAAATTCGCGCCACACCAGTTCTTTCAGGAAATGCTCGGCCCCGGCGGCACCTTCCAGCATGGCGCGGCGTCCGGCATGCCAGATCTGGCGCGGCCCGATCTCGCCGTAGGTCAGGTTTTCCGACAGACCCGAGGTGGCCGGTTTGGCCGGAAAGTCCCGATCCAAGCGGTAGCCATGAACAGGGTTTTCCAGAAAGGCATCAAGTTTGACCAGGGCGGCCGCTTCGCCCACCGCCTGATGAGGCGCGCAGACCAAGGCCCCCCGCCGCATCGCTGCGCCCATTTTCCAATCAACCAAATTGTCCGAACTGGGCCAAGTTAAAGGGGGTGACAGATCCTTTGGCGCAGGCAGGCTTGGGGCCACGTCCAGCGTCGAAACCGCTTTCCAATAGGGCGTATAGACTTTGTAATACCCGGCGCTGCCAGTCTCCACCGCCCACGGTTCATGCAGCAAAAATCCGGTGCAGCTTTGCGCCACAACCCCTGCCGCCCGCAGCCCGGCCTTGACCTCTGTATCCCGTTCCTTCGACGCCGGATCATAGGCGCGCGACCAGAACACCGCCGTCGCCCCGGTGTCGCGCGCCAGATCGTCCAAGACCTGCAACGCCTGCCCACGCCGCAGGATCAGCCGCGAACCCAAGCCTTCCAGCGCGCGGGCAAATTCCTGCACCGCCAAACCAAGCCGCCATTTCGGCGCTGCGCCCAAAGCCTCGGTTTCGGGATCAAGAATGAACAGCGGGATCACCGGGCGACCCAAAGCCAAAGCCGCCGCCAGCATAGGCTGATCCGTCAGCCGCAGATCGCGTCGGAACCAGGCAATCACAGGGCTGTTCACGGGCAGATTTCCTTCTTTCGCAGTTTACGCGGCAAAGGGCCGCTTGGATCACTCCAAGCGGCCATAATTGCTGCACTTTTGCCCAAAAGGGGCGCTGATGGTCAAAGGAGCGCGAAAAGACCGCCCCTTTGACCCTTACAGCACCTTGTCGAGAGCGGCGATCAGGCGGGCCACATCCTGCGCGCTGGTGTAATGCGCCGCCGACATGCGCAAAACCCCGCGCCCCAGATCAACCCCCATCGCCTGCAAGGGTCGCACGGCATAAAAATCGCCTGCCCAGCAGGCGATCCCGTGCTGACCCAAAGCCTCGGACACCGGTTCGGCGGCGCGGTCCAGCGCCACGGCGATGGTGGGTGCGCGGTCCTGCGCGCGCCGTGGCCCGATCAGCCGCAAATCATTTCGCGCCGCCAGATAGTCCAGCAGGGGCGCTATTACCTCGACTTCGGTCCGCCGCATCAGGTCATGCACCAGCCGGTTCCGCTCTGCCGGGGTGGCCTGCCCGCCAAAATGGTGCTGATGCAGCGTGTCAACATAATCCGCCATTCCGGCACAGGCCGCGATCTGCGCATGGTCCGGCCCCGCCGGGGTAAACCGTTTGTACAGGCTGTCTGCGTTGAAATAATGCCCCTGCGACGGCAGTTCCGCGCCAAACTCTTCGGTGATCAGCATGATGCCCTGATGCGGGCCAAAGGTTTTATAGGCCGAAAACACATAGACATCGCAGCCCAGCGCCGCAAAATCCGGAAAACCATGCGGCGCATAGGACACGCCGTCCACCACCGTCCGCGCACCCGCCGCCCGCGCCATGGCCGCGATCTCGGCCACCGGATTGATTTCAGCCACCACATTGCTGCAATGCGGAAAAGCCACCACCCGCACCCGCCCCTCGGCCAGAAGCCGGCGCAGATCGGCCAGATCCAGATGCCCGGTCGCC
>JANNBI010000288.1:0-10265 GCA_031385345.1 Paracoccaceae bacterium
TGGTCAACATGGCCAATCGTGCCAATGTTCACATGCGGTTTGTTCCGTTCAAACTTTGCCTTTGCCATGTTCGGGCGCCCTTGATTCAGGTGTTCAGAAGGATGCGGGCCGACATGGCCCCGCGTGGTCTACGCGCGGCGACTTAAAGGCTTGGCCGGGGAAAATCAAGCCTCAGTTGGCGGGGTCCGCGGCGACCGGGCTTGCGCTGTCGCCGCTGGCAACTGTCGAGGCTGCGGCGGCGCTGGCGAACCATTCAGGGTGTTCCAGCAGCCATTGTTCAACCGCATAGGCGGCGTTGAAGGCCAGTTGTTCCATCTGCTGTTCGCGGGTTTTGGTCAAACCCGAGCCGATGACCTCTTCCGGAGACAGGCTTTCGAACACCATAATCTGCTTGCCTTCGGCGTTCAGTTTCAGGGCCGCAGCGTCGTCCCAAATGTTCGCCGTCACGACCAGGACCGATTTGGGCGAGGCGATGATCGGAATGCCGGGCGGGGCCAAAGCATAGCCATCGACCGCGATGCCAAAATTATAGGCTTTGGTGCCGTCATAGCGGCCAAACCGGTCGTCGACGGCCTTTTGCAACGCGGCCTCCCATTCCTCGACTGTGGCGCTGCGCGAGATCGGCACCATCTGCATGTCATCGGCCACAACGATGTTCAGACCCAGCGAAAACTCCCCCAGGGCGGGGGGCGGGTTGGACAGATCCTTGTTGGTGCAGGCAGTCAAGATCAGCCCGGTGAAAAGGCAAAGGGACAGGCGGGCGATGGACATGGGCGGCTCCGATACAGATAGGGCTTCGTCCGGCATACCTGCCCCCCCGTTTGCGCGCAACCGGCCCCTTTGCCCCCATGCCCAAACACCCTATCTTTGAGACAAGGAGGCACCTGATGGCCCTTGATCTTACCACCCCCTCCGCCCTGCCGGTGCGCGTGCCATTGCACACCGAACCTTTGGGTATTTTCGGATCCTTTCGGGCCGGACGCCGAAATGTGCTGGAACTGATCCCCGAGGTGGCGACGCGGGTGCCGATCCTGTCCGGTGTCACTGGCAAACGCTGGCATATGGTGATGGATCCCGGCGCGTTGAAGCAGATCTTGCGCGACAAGGTTGACGATTATCCCAAATCGGTGGTGACCAAGCTGATCCTTGGCCCGGCCATCGGGCAAAGCCTGTTTGTGGCCGAGGGGGCGCATTGGCAATGGCAGCGTCGCGCGGCGGCCCCGGTGTTTTCGCATCGCAACGTGACAGCTTTGGCGCCGGTGATGACTTTGGCGGCGACACGCTCGGCCGAACGGATTTCGGCGCAGGTCGGGCGGGGGGCGGATCTGTTTGCCGAAATGGTTACGGCGACGTTCGAGGTGATTTCGGATGTCACCTTTTCGGGCGGCACAGGGTTTGACCGTGACGCCATCCACGATGCGATCGAGTCCTATATCAGCCAGACCGCCCGGATTTCGCTGCTGGATGTGATCGGCGCCCCGGCTTGGGTGCCGCGTCCGGGGCGGATGTTTTCGGGGGCCTCCTTGCGCCAGATGAAGGCGGCGGCGAACGGGGCCATTATGGGCCGCAAAAGCCGACCGCAAACCGGGGTGCCGGACCTGCTGGATCTTTTGCTTGCCGCGCAAGATCCGACCACAAAGCGCCAGATGTCCACCGATGAAATGCGCGACAATCTGTTGACCTTCATCGTAGCTGGGCATGAAACGACGGCGTTGACGCTGGCTTGGGCCTTGTACCTGTGCGCCCATGATCCCGCCGTGCAAGAGGCCGCGCGGGCCGAAGCGTCGGCCGTCCTGCAAGGCCGCGCGGCCGAAGCCGCCGATCTGGCCGCCCTGCCCCTGACCCGCCGCATCGTGGACGAGGCGTTGCGCCTGTATCCCCCGGCGGCGTTTCTCGCGCGCACCGCGATGGCGCCCGACACCCTGTGCGGTCGCGAAGTGCGGGCCGGTGATACGGTGATCCTGCCGATCTATGCCCTGCACCGCAACGCGCTTCTGTGGGACAATCCGGACGCCTTTGACCCGTCCCGATTTGCGCAGGCCCGGTCGATTGACCGTTTCGCCTATCTGCCCTTTGGCGACGGGCCGCGCATCTGCATCGGGGCGTCCTTTGCGCTGCAAGAGGCGGTGATCATTCTGACCACGCTGCTGTCGCGGTTCCGGTTCACGGCGATTCCCGGTCGCTCGCCCAAACCGGTGATGATCCTGACGCTGCGGCCCGAGGGCGGGGTCTGGCTGGGGGTAGAGGCAGTTTGAGCCAGCGCGCGGGGCCGATGGCGCAGCCGGGGGTTTCACACCCCCGCGCCGGTTTGTCTGCAACAAACCAGCGTCCCCCCGTGGGAATTTTTGGATTAAAGTGAAGGTGCGGAGCGCGGCAAAGTAGTTCAGAGTTTGATGCGGTCAGAACTTTGTCTGCAAAGAGCGGAAACTTGGTCAAAGCCGGTCAAGGCGGCACCCGACACGCGCTAGGACGTAAAGCGGTTGTCCCTTGGGAACCCACGCGGGGCCATGCGGCCCGCGGTGGCCCGCGCGGCGTCCCATTCGGAAAGATCAGCCTCAGTACGGGTGCGCCCCGCGGGGTCTTTCCAGGTCAGACCAGTGGCTCGGGCGAAGGTTGTGGCATCCGACAACCCGCCGTCCTTGTACTTTTGCAGCCGCACGCCCTTGCCTTTGGCCATTTCGGGCAGGTCAGCAAGGGCAAAAACCAACATCTTGCGGTTATCACCGACCACCGCCACAGCGTCGCCCGCGACCTTTCGGCAAAGCGCGGTCTTGACCCCGGCACCCAGCGACAAGACCTGTTTTCCCGCCCGGGTCTGCGCCACCAATTCTTCGGAGGGGACGACGAAGCCATCCCCGGCGGTCGAGGCGACGAGGTATTTTTCGGCCCCACGCCAGATGATCAGATCGATGATTTCGGCGTCATTTGGCAGATCGACCATCAAGCGCAGCGGTTCGCCCATGCCGCGCCCACCGGGCAGGTTTGCGCCCAAAAGTGTGTAGAACCGGCCATTGCCCGCGACCAGCAGGATCTTGTCCGTCGTCTCGGCGTGAAAGGCGAAACGCGCCTGATCGCCGTCTTTGAACTTTTGCTCGGTCGTCAGATCGACATGGCCTTTCAGCGCCCGGATCCAGCCCATCTGGCTGCAAATCACGGTGATCGGCTCTCGTTCGATCATGGCTTCAAACGGCACATCTTCGGCCTCGCCGGCATCGGCAAAGGCGGTGCGGCGGCGGCCAAGGACGCTGTCCTTGCCAAATTGTTTGCGGATCGCTTCCAACTCGGTGCCGATCTGCTTCCATTGCAGACGGTCGCTGTCCAGCAGATCGGCAAGGACGGCGCGTTCCTGCATCAAGGTGTCGCGTTCGGCCACAAGTTCCAACTCTTCCAGCCGCCGCAACGACCGAAGGCGCATGTTCAAGATCGCCTCGGCCTGAACCTCGGTCAGCTCACCCTCGCCCGGCAGCGGCGGCACGTAGTCCTTTTCGGCCATGGCGCGTTTGTGAGGCTTGCCCCAGGTTTCGCGCATCAGGGCGGATTTAGGTTCGTCGTCATAGCGGATGATGTCGATCACCCGGTCAAGGTTCAGGAAGGTGATGATGAAACCTTCCAGCACTTCCAGCCGGTGATCAATCTTTTCGACCCGGTGTTCCGAGCGGCGTTTCAGCACCACGCGGCGGTGATCGAGGAAGGCGCGCAACACTTCTTTCAGGCTACAGACCCGTGGCACCTTGCCATCGATCAGCACGTTCATGTTCAGACTGAAGCGGCTCTCCAGATCGGAGTTCTTGAACAACATGCCCATCAGCATGTCGGGATCCACCAGACGGGTGCGCGGTTCCAGAACGATGCGGATGTCCTCGGCGGATTCGTCGCGCACATCCGCCAGGATCGGTACTTTCTTGGTCTGGATGATTTCGGCCAGCTTTTCGATCAGCTTGGATTTCGCCACCTGATAGGGAATCTCGGTGACGACGATTTGCCAGGTGCCGCGGCCCAGATCCTCGACCGCCCATTTGGCGCGGGTGCGGAAGTATCCGCGACCGGTGCGGTAAGCCTCCAGAATATTGGCGCGGGGTTCGACGATGATGCCGCCGGTCGGAAAATCCGGACCGGGGATCAGTGCGACCAAAGCTTCGGTGCTAACATCGGGATCTTTCAGCAGGGCGTGGCAGCCGTGGATCAACTCGTCCAGATTGTGCGGCGGAATGTTGGTGGCCATGCCAACGGCAATCCCGCTGGAGCCGTTGGCCAGCAGGTTCGGAAAGGCCGCGGGCATGACGACTGGTTCTTCCAGCGTGCCATCGTAATTCGGCCGGAAGTCGACGGCGTTTTCAGCCAGCCCTTCCATCAGGGTTTCGGCAATCGCGGTCAGGCGCGCCTCGGTATAGCGGCTGGCGGCCGGGTTATCGCCGTCGATATTGCCGAAATTGCCCTGACCATCAACCAGCGGATAGCGCACGTTGAAATCCTGCGCCAGACGGGCCATCGCATCGTAAATCGCCGCATCGCCGTGCGGGTGGTAATTGCCCATCACGTCGCCGGAAATCTTGGCCGATTTGCGAAAACCGCCGGTCGCGGACAGGCGCAATTCGCGCATGGCAAACAGAATGCGGCGATGCACTGGCTTTAGCCCGTCGCGGGCATCGGGAAGGGCGCGGTGCATGATGGTCGACAAGGCATAGGTCAGATAACGCTCGCCAATGGCGCGGCTTAACGGCTCGGCCAGCGTAATGGGCTCTATCTTGGGGGTGTCGGGGGTGTCGGCCATTGATGTTGTGTAGTGCGCCTGATGGCCTTGGTCCAGATGGAAATCAACGGGGTCAATTGGGACGGTCAGCCCGGTAAAAACGCCACGGATCGGGGGAACGAATTCGACAGTTTCCCACCACAAATCAAACGGGTCCGTGCTAATATTCGCCTCGGTAACGCGGTTTAGGTGATTTATGATTCGACTGACATTGGCCCTGATGGCAACAATTTTTGTGACCTTTATGATTGCGGGGGCCGATCGCGGGCAGGTTCGCTATGGTCTTGTCGCGGACACCAAAGCACCGCAAGCTACCGTTCGGGCAACGCCTATCGACGAGGTGGCGGCCACGGTCTATGTGCCGAGTCAGCCGGTGATTGTCGTCTCGCAAGCCGCCCCGGCGCCGCTTGTCGCGGTCCCGACGCCAGTGCCAACGGTTGCGGCATTGGTCGTGACGGAAAAGCCCGTCCGGTTCATCGCCGTCACCTCTGCAAATGTGCGCGAAGGCCCGTCCAAGGATTTTGCCGTCGTCGAAAAGCTGACGAGGGGCGAGGCGGTGACGATCCTGGCTGCGTCGGATGATCCCGAGGGCTGGACGCTGATCACGATCGAAGGCGACGGTCTGGAGGGCTATGTGTCCAACGCCCTGCTGACCGATCAACCTTAGGGACTGTAAAAGGCTGGGGCGCGGGGTGTTAAGCCCCGCATTTGTTGCTAGGTTTTCACCAATCATCTGAAATTTTTGGGATTTGTGAAGAAATGGAAACTTTGGCGTCTTAACAGATGACGCAAGCCTTTGATCGACACTTAGACCAACGGCAGCGCATAGTGGCGTTTGGCGGGCGCCGTCAAACCGCCTTTGACAATTCGACATGTTCAGCCGAAGAAGCACAGAGCGATAGCGCGCCTGTGCCGCCGTGATCCGTGAACACCGTTCGCCCGAAGGAATGTGATGACCCCGCGTTCAATTTTGATCACCGGCTGTTCGTCAGGCATCGGCTATGATGCTGCGCATGGGCTGGCCAAACGGGGCTGGCGCGTCTTTGCCACCTGTCGGGCCGAGGTGGATTGTGAACGTCTGCGCGCCGAGGGACTGGAAAGTTTCCGTCTGGATTACGCCGACGAGGCCAGCCTTTCCACCGCCGTAGAGGAGGTGCGCAGCCGCACGGGGGGCACCTTGGATGCGCTGTTCAACAACGGTGCTTTCGCCTGCCCCGGTGCGGTCGAAGACCTGCCGCGCGACGCTTTGCGCGCCATTTTTGAAGTTAATCTGTTCGGCTATCACGACCTGACGCGCCGCATCATTCCCTTGATGCGGGCGCAGGGGCATGGACGAATTGTCAATTGTTCCTCGGTGCTTGGACTGGTGGGGATGAAATGGCGCGGTGCCTATGTCGCCACCAAATTCGCGATGGAAGGGCTGACAGACGTGCTGCGTATCGAAATGGCGGGCACCGGGATTTACCCGATCCTGATAGAACCGGGACCGATCACCTCGCACATCCGGGCCAATGCTATTCCGCATTTCAACCGGTGGATCGACTGGAAATCTTCGGCCCGGAAAGAGGAATACGGCCCGCTGGTGTACCGTCTTTACGAACAGCGCGGACCGGACCGGTTTGAACTGCCCGCCGCCGCCGTCACCGCCAAACTGATCCGCGCGTTAGAGGCGCGACGCCCGCGCGCGCGCTATTTCGTCACCACGCCGACCTATCTGATGGCAGTCCTGCGCCGGATCCTTCCGACGCGCCTGCTGGATTGGGTGATCGCGCGCGGCTGATCGGCCCGCCAAACCGGCAGCGCCAATTGTCTGTTCGCTTTTCTGTGCCGATCCCCTACATCAGGCAAGACAGTGGAGAATGCCATGATCAACGACCCTCTCTTTATCGTCGCCGCGCTCGCCTGCCTTGTGGTGGTCGCGGTCCTTGCCGTGGGCATCGGCAGCTTTGGCAAAGGGGGTGAGTTCAACCGCCTCCACGCCAATCGCCTGATGCGCTACCGCATTGCTGCACAGGCGGTGGCGGTGGTGCTGATCGTTGGATTTGCTTACATAAGGTCGCGCGGCTGATGGTTGTTTTGTCAAAAATTTATACCCGCACCGGGGATGCCGGACAAACCGCTTTGGGCGATGGCAGCCGGGTGGCCAAACATTCCGCCCGCGTGGCGGCTTACGGAACGGTGGACGAAACCAACGCCACCATCGGCATGGCGCGGCTGCACGCTGCGGGCGACATGGATGTTGCCTTGGCGCGGATTCAGAACGATCTGTTTGACCTTGGTGCCGATCTTTGCACGCCGGATCAAGAAAATGACGCCAGCGCGCCCTACCCGCGCCTGCGCATGATCGCCGCCCAGACCGACCGGCTGGAGCAGGAAATTGACTTGGCTAACGCCCGCCTGACGCCGCTGCGCAGCTTTGTTTTGCCCGCCGGATCGCCGCTGGCTGCCCATCTGCACCTATGCCGCACCACGTGCCGCCGGGCCGAGCGTTTGGCGACCGAATTGGCCGCCCTGGAACCGGTAAACCCCGAGGCGGTGAAATACCTGAACCGTCTGTCGGATTGGTTCTTTGTGGCAGGACGCATCGCCAATGACGATGGGCGGGCCGATGTGCTGTGGACCCCCGGCGCGAACCGCTAGGCGCTACGCAAGTTTAGACCACAGGCAACCAGATCTCATATCCGCCCAGACCGGTGGCCCCGTCAAAGGTGGGTGGATAGTACTCGACCGATGGGCCGTCGCGCGGGATGCAGCCGGGCTGACCCAGCCAATGGCCCATGACCTCGGCCCAAGCGCTGTTCATCGTCGCTATGTGATCCTTGGTCACAAACCGCGCCCAATTGCCCGCCGGGACGGACAGGGTGCGAAACGGCTCGGGCAACATCACGTCGGGCAGCAAGACCTGCCCGCACATGTAATCAAACGCGCCCGAGGCCGCGTCATGGTTGAACACCAGCCCAAAATAATCATCGGGGCTGGAAGAGGGCGCGCGCAGGTTGGCCTGATTATAGGCATCCCATTGTGCCGGGATCTGGCCGCGTGTTTGCATGTCATAGCGCCGGACCGGGCCCGCGAAAATGCGGCCGGGCAGGGCGTCGATTGTCGGGGCGGTGAAAAGACGGGTCGTCATCAGTGGCACCTTTGGGAAGTTTCGGGCAGGGGCGGGTCTTGTGACGTTAGCTTTACCGCCACCGTCGGACCAGTCGGTTTTTGCAGGCCTCGCGCAGACCATTCCGTCCTGATCGCCCAAATCGTTCAATACGCGACGTCGGGACGCGGCGTTCGGTCGATTTTGGTCTGTCGCGGCGTTGCCTTACAGGCTAAGACCGCGCGAGTGCTTGGGACGGTCCGTCAGGGGCCAATGGATAGGAGATGTCAGCCGATGAAGGTCTTGGTGCCTGTCAAACGCGTGATCGACTACAACGTGAAGGTCCGCGTCAAGGCGGATGGTTCGGGTGTCGATCTGGCCAATGTGAAAATGTCGATGAACCCCTTTGACGAGATTGCCGTGGAAGAGGCGATCCGGCTAAAGGAAAAAGGTGTCGCGACCGAGATCATCGTCGTGTCCATCGGTGTCAAACAGTCACAGGAAACCCTGCGCACCGCGCTGGCAATGGGCGCTGACCGAGCCATCCTGATCGAGGCCACCGACAACGTTCAGACCGACATTGAACCCCTCGCCGTTGCCAAATTGCTGGCGGCTGTGGTGCGCGAAGAAGCGCCGGGTCTTGTGTTGTGCGGCAAGCAGGCCATCGACAATGACATGAACGCCACCGGGCAGATGCTGTCGGCGCTGGTTGGCTGGTCGCAGGGCACCTTTGCCAGCGAATTGGCGATTGAGGGCGACAAAGCCGTGCTGACCCGTGAAGTTGACGGCGGATTGCAGACGATTTCGGTGAAAATGCCGACGATCGTCACGGTTGATCTGCGCTTGAACGATCCGCGCTATGCCAGCTTGCCCAACATCATGAAGGCCAAGGCCAAACCGATGGCGATGAAAACGCCTGCCGATTACGGTGTGGACGTGGCCCCACGTCTGGCGATCCTGAAGACCATCGAACCCGCGGGTCGCAAGGCCGGGGTCAAGGTCGGATCGGTGGACGAGCTGATTGCGAAACTCAAAGACGAAGCGGGGGTTATCTGATGGCCGTTCTTCTGATTGCCGATGTGAACGACGGCGCGTTGGCCGCCGATGCCGTGGCCAAGACGCTGTCCGCTGTGGCGGGTCTGGGCGAGGTGCATGTGCTGGTCGCGGGCACGGGCGGCGAGGCGGCCGCTGCCGAGGCTGCAACCCTGTCCGGTGTGTCTCGCGTGCTGTTTGCCGACGATCACGCCTATTGCCACGGAATGGCTGAATCGACCGCCGCCTTGGTGGTGTCACTTGCGGGCGGCTACAGCCATATCTGCGGCGCGGCCACCGCCTTCAACAAGAACGTCCTGCCGCGCGTTGCGGCGTTGCTGGATGTGATGGTGATTTCCGACGCCGTTGCCGTGATCGATGCCGAGACGTTCGAGCGCCCGATCTATGCCGGAAACGCCGTGCAGACGGTGAAATCGGTCGATGCGATCAAGGTGTTCACCGTGCGCACCGCCACGTTTACCGCGGTGGCTGCAGGCGGCTCTGCCCCGGTGGAAAAAATCGGCGGACCGGGTGAGGCTGGGTTGTCGGCTTGGGTCGCGGACAAGACAGCTTCGTCTGACCGCCCCGAACTGACTTCGGCCGGGATCGTGGTGTCGGGCGGGCGTGGAGTTGGATCGAAGGAAAGCTTTGATCTGATCGAATCGCTGGCAGACAAGTTGGGCGCTGCGGTCGGCGCTTCGCGCGCGGCGGTGGATTCGGGCTATGCCCCCAATGACTGGCAGGTCGGTCAGACCGGCAAGGTCGTCGCCCCGCAACTTTATGTAGCCGTCGGCATTTCCGGCGCGATCCAGCATCTGGCCGGCATGAAGGATTCCAAAGTCATCGTGGCCATCAACAAGGACGAGGAGGCGCCGATCTTTCAGGTGGCCGACTATGGCCTAGTCGCCGACCTGTTCACCGCAGTGCCAGAGTTGATCGCGAAACTTTAACCGCGACGCGAAGCACGTTTCGACCAGACGTTCAGCAAAACATTGGGCGCCCTGACGGGGCGCCCCATTGCGTTACATCATCTGCTCCAGAATGTCGGACAGCCTGTCGGCCACATCGCGGTGAAAGCCTTGTCCGGGCAAGGTGCGGGCTGCGATCTGCTCCATCTCGGGGCAGATGCGACCTGCGGCACCTTCCTGCCGGGCTGCAGCCGAAGGCGACACCTCGACATAGTCGGTGAAGTGCGGACACAGGGCCGCGATCATCTGGGCATCGACCAGCAGCGGATCAGATTGCAGATCCAGACTGGGGCGCAGAGGTGGCGGGCCATCGGCCATCCACAACAAGATCCGCCGCTTTGGCAGACGGTCCGCCAGCAGCTTCATCCGGCCCACCCAGGCCTGCCGCAGCTCTGCCGCCACCATGGCAAACCGGTCACGCGACGAG
>JANNBI010000292.1:0-6782 GCA_031385345.1 Paracoccaceae bacterium
CACCAGATTGTCGTCGCAGGCCATCAAGCCGTCCGCTTCAGGCCCGGCGATGGTCAGCCCGTCCGGCGATCCGGCGTCCAGCGTCACCCAGTCCCCAACCGAGGCGAAGCCGACCAAAGTGTCGAGCAGATGATAGCCGTCCGCGCGTTGGCCCAGGACATGCAGGCACAGGTTGATCTTGGCGGGCGCAAAAACCCGGACCTTGGCGATCATGCCCGGCACCGGGGGGTTTCACACCCCCCGCGCCGCCTTGGCCAAGACCAAGGCGACGTCCCCCTGTGGGAATATTTGGGAACAGATGAAAGCCAAAGCCGGTCAGTTGGAGGTGCCATCGGCGGCCTTTTCCTGAACCAGCACCGCATCAAGGCCCTGTTCGAGTTTCGCCCGGATGCGGACCGCGTCCTTTTCGGCAGGCTCGAACGACAGGGCGCGGCGCCACTGAAAGCGTGCTTCCAGCGTGCGTCCGTTGACCCAGTAGATATCACCCAGATGGTCGGTCACCACCGGATCAACGGGTTCCAGCAGGGAGGCCCGCTCCATCGGGGCAAGGGCATCGGCAAAGCGGCCCAGCCGGTAATAGGCCCAAGCCAGACTGTCGATGATATAGCCCTGATCGGGGGCGGCCTTGACCGCCGCTTCGATCATCTGCACCGCTTCGTCCAGATTTTCGCCCCGGTCGATCCAGGTATAGCCGAGGTAATTCAGCACCTGCGGCTGGTTTGGCATCAGCTCCAGCGCGGTGCGGAAGCTGGGGATGCCTTCGTCAAACCGGTCCAGACGTTCCAGACAGACACCCCGGTTGTAATACAGCGGCCAGGCCCAGGGCGCCGGCTTCTGCACCAAAGCGATGCCCGCGTCATAGGCCACCAGCGCCTGATCATAGCGTTCGGCCCGGCGCAGCATGTCGCCCAACGCCAGTTGCACCTGCACCATCTGGCCGTGGGTCAGCGCCAAGGCTTGCAGCACCGCGATGGCCCCTTCCTTGTCGCCGCCGGCGTTCAGCGCTTCGGCGCGGCCGATCTCGGCGGCGTGAAAGGCGGCGTCTTCCGCCGGAATCAGGGCATAGGCGGCGGCGGCCAAAGCATACTGGCCCAGACCGTTCAGATGTTCGGCCACCACCAGCTTGACCTCGGTCTGATCGGGGCGCAGGTACAGCGCGGCCCGGGCATAGGACAGCGTCACATCTTCATCGGCCTGCTCGCCGATGGCGAGGGCATAAGTGAACAGGGCCTCGGCAATGCCGTCCTTGGCAGAGGTCACGATGTCAAAGGCAATCGGCTCTCCAGCGTCAAGACGGCGGCGCAGGGTGATCAGATCAGGGTCCAGCGCGTTGGTAAAGCTGGCGTCAAACAGGGCCAGCGCGTCGGCGTTGCGTTCCAGCTGGCTGAGGATCTGCAAATGCGCCAGAAGCCCGCGGCGAAACCCGGCAATCGAGGCGGCGGCAGGCCCGGACAGCAGGGCGTCGGCCCCTTCCAGATCGCCGGCAGAGGCCAGGGCCAGCGCCTTTTGGTACAGGCCCAGCCCTTCAAACCCCGGCGTGGCGATGACGGTGTCAAAGCGGGCCAGCGCCTCGGTCATGCGGCCCTGACCCTGTTCGGCCCAACCGGCGATCAGCGCGTCAATGGCCGGGCCGGCCGTCTGGCCCTGCGCCATCTCGTCCAGAATGCCGGCGTAATCCTGCGCCCCGGCGGCTTTGGTGATCAGGGCCAGACCGACGGAATTGTTCGTCTCGCCCGAGGCGAGGAAATTCCGCGCCGACAGGGCCGCACCATCAAAATTGCCCAAGGCCATCTGCGCAACCAGCAGGCCCTGCAACAGGTTCGGATCAGTCGGGGAGGTCAGCAGCGCCTTGGCGTACCATTCGGCCGAAGCGGTGAAATCCCGGTCAAAGGCCGCCTGCTTTGCCGCCAGATAAGACCCCGCATTGTCCACCGGCGGCTGGCCCTTGTCGGGTGCCGGGCCTGCGTCCTGTGCCACGCCCGTTTCCTGCGCCAAACCCGGCCCCGACCACAGGGGCAAGGCCAGACCAAGGCACAGCGCCGTCGTCACGGCCAGATGGCACAAAAGGGGTCGGTCAGGTGACATTCGGTCGCTCCGGCAGCGGAATTTGCGCCACGCTAATGCGCGGGCCGGACAAGGGCAATGCAGGGCGGGGCGCAATCGTGCGCGCCTGCCCCGAACCCGGACACATGCCTGTGAAGAGGTCACATGTTGGGGTAATTCGGCCCGCCGCCGCCCATCGGCGTGGTCCAGACGATGTTCTGCGACGGATCCTTGATATCGCAGGTCTTGCAATGCACGCAGTTCTGAAAGTTGATCTGAAAGCGCGGTTCGCGGCCCGCCTCGGCGATCACCTCATAGACCCCCGCCGGGCAATAGCGTTGCGCAGGTTCGGCATATTCGGGCAGGTTCACCAAGATCGGGATCGAGGGGTCTTTCAACCGCAGATGCGCCGGCTGCGCCTCATCATGGTTGGTGAAGCTGAAGGCGACATTGGTCAGCCGGTCAAAGGACAGCACACCGTCCGGGCGCGGATAGTCGATCGGGGCGAAATCGCGCGCCTTGCCCGTGGCCTGCGCGTCGTTTTTGCCGTGTTTCAGCGTGCCCAGAATGGTCAGGCCAAAGGTGTTGGCCCACATATCCGCGCCCCCCGCGAACAGCGAGGCCACCAGCCCGTATTTCGACCACAGGGGTTTGACATTGCGCACCTTTTTCAGGTCGGCGCCAATGGCACCGCCGCGCACCGCGACCTCGTAATCGGTCAACTCATCGCCCGCGCGCCCCGCCGTGATGGCCGCATGGGCCGCCTCAGCCGCGGCTTTGCCCGACAGCATGGCGTTGTGATTGCCCTTGATACGCGGCACGTTCACCAGACCCGCCGTGCAGCCCAACAGCGCCACCCCGGGTGCCACCATCTTGGGGATTGACTGCCAGCCGCCTTCAGAAATCGCCCGCGCGCCGTAGGCGACACGTTTGCCGCCCTTCAGCAGGTCAGCGACCATCGGGTGATGCTTGAAGCGTTGAAACTCCATATAGGGATAAAGATGCGGATTTTTGTAGTTCAGATGCACCACAAAGCCGACATAGACCTGATTGTTTTCAAGATGATAGATGAAAGAACCGCCACCCGCATTGCTGCCAAGCGGCCAGCCCATCGTATGCGTCACGGTGCCAAGCTTGTGCTTGGCCGGGTCAATCTCCCAGATTTCCTTCATGCCAAGGCCGAATTTCTGCGGATCCTTGCCCGCCGACAGGTCGTATTTCGCCATCACTTCTTTGGCGAGCGATCCGCGCACACCTTCGGACAGGAACACGTATTTGCCGCGCAACTCCATCCCCGGTTCGTAATTCGGGCCGGGGGTGCCGTCCGCGCCCAGCCCGAATTCGCCCGCGACAACGCCGGTGATCTGGCCCGCATCGCCGTAAACCAGCTGCGAACAGGCCATGCCGGGGAAAATCTCGACCCCCAGACCTTCGGCCACGCCCGCCATCCAGCGGCAGACATTGGCCATCGAGACGATGTAATTGCCGTGGTTCGACATCAGGGGCGGCATCGGCCAGTTCGGGATGCGCAGTTGCCCGGCGGGGCCAAGGATATAGAAATTGTCATGGGTGACGGGCGTGCTGATCGGGGCCCCCATCGCGCGCCAATCGGGCAAAAGCGCGTCCAGACCCGAAGGGTCCAGCACCGCACCCGACAGGATATGCGCGCCGACTTCGGATCCTTTTTCCATCACCACCACGGACAGATTCGGATCCAGCTGCTTTAACCGGATCGCCGCCGACAGGCCCGATGGCCCCGCACCGACGATAACCACGTCATACTCCATGCTTTCGCGCGTGATTTCCTGCGGCATGTCCGACCCCCTCGAAAGTGACCCCTGTTGATTGCCCCAAGGCATCGCCCCGGTCAACCGTAACGCAACATCATATTTCCGCATCGCAGCATGAGAGAAACTTTCTTGCCCAACCGCGACCTTGCCCGGCCCCCCGCCGACGCCGCCCCGACGCAGCCCCGCCGACCCCCGGCATTGCCCCTTGCATTTGGGGGTCAGCTAAGGTCATTTGGGGCGGCTAAGGTTTTACAGGGTCATGGTCCATTCGGGCTGTGACCCTATCATTTGCGTGCAGGGGCCATGGAAAAAATTCCGATGACGCGCGGCGGGTTCGCAGCGCTAGACGAAGAGTTGAAGCAGTTGAAATCGGTCGAACGGCCGGCGATCATCCGCGCCATCGCGGAGGCGCGCGAACATGGCGACCTGTCCGAAAACGCCGAATACCATTCGGCGCGCGAAAAGCAGAGCTTCATCGAAGGCCGCATCAAAGAGCTGGAAGCCTATCTGTCCTTGGCCGAGGTGATTGATCCCTCCAAACTGTCCGGCACTGTAAAATTCGGCGCTACGGTCACATTGGCCGACGAGGATAACAACGAAGAAAAGACTTATCAGATTGTGGGCGAGGTCGAGGCCAATATCGAAAAGGGTCTGCTCAACATGCGTTCGCCCCTGGCCCGCGCGCTGATTGGCAAGGATGAAGGCGACAGCGTCGAGGTGCGCACGCCCGGCGGCACGCGCAGCTACGAAATCCTGTCGATCCGCTACAGCTGAAGGGCGTGCCAGTGACGCCAGCCATGCAAGACTGCCAAGAGCCCCCCTTTGATCCCGGCATCATTGGCCAATCCGGCGCCAAGGGCGGCGTGTTGCCGGTGGATCTGGTCGCGGGCCTGCTGTCGGCGGTCTGGATGGTGGCGATCATCGCCTATTTCTACACCGGCCAATCGGGCGAAACCTCGCTTGGGGTGGTGCTGACGCTGCTGATCGTGTTCCTGCCCTTGGTGCTGATCTGGACGGCGGCGATCACGCTGCGGTTGGTGCGCGCGCTGCGGCTGGAAGCGCAGCGTCTGCAAGCCTCGGTCGAGGCGATGCGCCACGCCTATCTGGCGAATATGCAGGGCGGCACCACGCTGAAACCCTCGATGGAGCGGCGGCTGGACGAAATCGCGCAATCCACCAAACAGGCCGAATCGACGCTGGCCAGCTTTGCCTCGCGCCGCGACGGGGCACTGACCCAGGCATCGGCAGACCGCAAGGCCGCTTTGGCCACACCGCCGCCGGATGCGCAGGCCGAACAGCCCGCCTTGGCGCTTGGCACCCCGGCCGAGGCTTTGCGCGCGCCGCTGTCGGTCACAGATTTCATCCGCGCGTTGCAGTTCCCCGAAAGCCCCGATGACAAGGACGGCTTTCGCGCCCTGCGTCTGGCACTGGAAGACCGCGACGTGGCCAAGCTGATCCGCGCCGCGCAGGACGTGCTGACGCTCTTGTCGCAGGAGGGCATCTATATGGATGACCTGAAACCCGACCGCGCCCATCCCGACATCTGGCGCCGATTCGCCAAAGGCGAGCGCGGCCGCGCCATCGCCGGTCTGGGCGGCATCCGTGACCGCTCCTCCTTGGCGCTGACTGCCGCGCGGATGCGCGAGGACGCGGTGTTCCGCGACGCCGCGCACCATTTCCTGCGCTCTTTCGACCGCGCCGTTGCCGCGTTTGAACCGAATGCCACCGATACCGAATTGGCGCAGCTGGCCGAAACCCGCACCGCCCGCGCCTTCATGATCTTTGGCCGCGCGATGGGTCTGTTCGATTAGCAGGTGGTCCGTCTCCAAGGTAAAAATTCAAGAAACAGGGGATATTTGGGTCAAAGTGAAGGTGAAGCGTCACGCCCGGCCTTCATCTTGATCCAAATATCCAACTTTTTTCCCGTCAGCCTCAGCCCAGCGGTTTGACCATGGTGGTGGTCGCGGTAAAGCCAAACACATAGCGCAGCCAGCCAATCGGTTCAGACCGGATCGCCACGAAGCCGGCGCGTTCATACAAGGCACGGGCGCGCCAGTTGGTGTCGATGACGTCCAGCCGGATATGATCATAGCCGCGCGCCCGCGCCTCGGCGCACAAAGCCTCCAGCAATTGCGCGCCCAGTCCCTGCCCGCGCAGGCCCGATTGCACGCAGATGCCGTCAATCAGAAAGCGGTCATTGTCCACCTCACGCGAGAGCGCGCGCAGCAAGGCGGCGCGCCACAACCCGCCCAACCAGCCATAGGCCGCGCGCAGGTCGCCCGGCGCGCCGCCAGCAAAGCTGCCGCTGGGGGTCTTGAACCCGGCCATGCCCATCAGATGCCCGGCGGGATCTTGCGCGACGATAACATGTTCTGCCGATAAGGCACGGCCCAGAAAGGCCAGCGCGCGCGGTTCCGGCCCCATCACCATGCCCAATTTGCCGCCAAAGGCCTGCCAATACAGGGCTGCGGCGGCGGCGCGCTGATCGGGGGGCAGACCGTGGCGCAGCAGAGCCCTGTCTGTCACAGCCCCCCCTGTCATAGCCGATCCTTGGCGCGGGCCAGATCCTGCGGCGTGTTCAGATTGTCAAAGGCGGCGGGTTCGGGAAACACCACCCACTCCGCCCCGGCAAGTTGGGCGAAATCGCGCATCCGGGGCGGGGCGCCAGAGGCGAGGAAGGCCGCCAGCGCCGGGGCCAGATCCACCGGCCAAAGGCCGAAGGTCGGATGTTGGCGCCCGCCTGCCATGACCAGCCGGGGGACATCTGCCAGACCCAGCCGCGCGACCAAATCATGGGGCATAAAGGGGCCATCCACCGGCACCACGGCCAGATGGCGCGCGCCCTGCGCCGCGGCCCAGATCATCCCCGCCAGAACGCCGGACAAAGGCCCCTGCCCGCCCGGCGGCGGATCGGCCAGCACCGTCAAGCCGAAGGGTGAAAACCGTGCC
>JANNBI010000314.1:0-4414 GCA_031385345.1 Paracoccaceae bacterium
ACGAATTGCACCAGAGTCATGACGTGCAAGACCGTCTGGCCCAGTCCCAAAAGGACCGCGATGGCCAGCATGTACAACCCACGCTTCCACACCGCCTTGGTCGCGGGATGCAGGGACTTGGGGCTGCCCGGCTCTGGCTGAACGCGGGGGCCGGGTTCGACGTTGGGATCGGTGGTGGTATCGGACATGGCTGGTCCTCCTCTGCCCTGCATATAAGAAGCTTTCGCGCTGGTTTAAGGGGTCGCCAGCCCCAATGCGACGAAATCCGCCTGCGCGGCCTGCATCCGTTTCAGGATCGAGCCCATCATCCCGGGGCCGGTGCGCACCGACCGGCGGTGCAAAAACCAGAACAGGAACGCCTGATACGGCCAATCGGTTTCGACGGCGCGCGTCAAAGCGGCGGGCCAATCCCCCGGCACGCGCACGGTTTGCGCGCAAAAATGCAGATCCGAGCGTCCGAACAGCACCGCAGGCACCCGGTGCAACATGCCTTCCACCGCGACCGAGGAGGAAATCGACACCGTGACCGCCGCCTGCCGCAAAATGTCGTGCAAATTGGCATCGGTCACGATCACATCGGGATGATCGCGCAGCATTGCCAGCAGCTCCAGCGTTTCAACGCCTTGGTTGCGCGGATGCGGTTTGACGATGACCGGGCGACCGTCGCGATGCGCCAGAACTGCGGTCAGCATCGCCTTCGCCTCCATATACCGGGCGCGTTCGACCGGAAGCGACCAGTCCTGCAAGAACACCGCAATCGCGCCGGGCGGGAAGGTTTGCACCGTTTCCGGCTGGGCATAGCGGCTGCGGCGCGGGGTGACGTGGTCGGCAACCAGCGTGTCAAAGAAGATCGCGGCGCGGTCGGCGGGAATGTCAGCCGGGTCAAACCGCGCGGCGGTGGTCGTGCTTTCAAAATAGATCCCCTGCGGGTCGGCATAAAAGAACGGGTTCAGATAAGCCACGGCACAGTTCAGCACCCGTTGCCCCTGCGCGCGGCCCTGATGGACAAAGTGAAAATCACCGGGCCGCAGCCCATCCTCCTGCCATTCAGCGGCGCGGACACCGATCCGCACATCTGCCCCGCGCTGCGCCAGTTTTTGGCGCAACAGCTTGTAAAACAACGGCAATTCGGACCCGTCCGGCGCTGCCATATGCTGCGGCATGTGCAGCCAGACAGCGCCGCCTGTCAAATCCGGATGTCCGAAGCCACGCCGTAGGCCCGGTCCATCATGGCTTGGGTGCCGCGCACAAATTCCAGCGGGCAGGGATAGGCCACTCCGTCACGCAGGGTACGCCCAAAAGCTTCGACTTGCAGGACATATTGGTTCACGCCGGGAAACCGTTCGCGCCGCACCTCCATCGCCGGTTTGTGCAATTCGATCGAGGCCACGTCGAACGTCCCGGCGTTGAACGGGGCCGAGGCCAGCTTGATCATGCCCTGTTCGCCCTGAAACGTCACCTCTTGCCGGTTCGGCAACCGCATTCCGGTGATCGAGGAATAGGTGAAGCGGGTTTTTCCCGTCTCCATGATGGCCGTGACATGGGCCCAGCTGTCGATCTTGTTGTCGCGGATCATCCGCGCCTGCAATTCCACCGGCTCTGCCCCGGTCACAAAACGGACCGAGCCAAAGGTGTAAACCCCGATATCACGCAACGATCCGCCGCCGGTTTCGGGCTTGTTGCGGATGTTGTCCTTCAATTCGGTGATATCAAAGGAAAATGCCGTATCGACATGACGGATCCGGCCAATTTCGCCCGATTGAACCCAGTCGCGGGCGCGCTGCCACTGCGGGTGGTGGACGATCATATAAGCCTCGGCCACCAACAGGCCCGAGGCGTCGCGCGCCAGCACGATCTGTTCGATTTCGCGGGCGTGCAGGGCAATCGGCTTTTCGCACAGCACATGCTTGCCCGCAGCGATGGCCTTCAGCGTCCAGATGACATGCAGATGGTTGGGCAGGGGGATATAGACGGCCTCGACCTCGGGGTCGGCCAGAAGGGCGTCATAGCTGTCATGGATTTTCAGACCGGGACAAAACTCGACAAACCGCGCGGCCTTGTACGGGCTAGAGGTGGCAAGGGCGTAAAGTTCGGCCCCCTTGGCCATGTGAATGGCCGGGGCCATGTGTTGCAGCGCAAAATTCGCAGCGCCAAGCACGCCCCATTTCACCGGTTTCATCGCGGATCCCCCCCAAATGGTTAAGCCCCCCTCTTGCCCGCAGGGATTTGGAAAATCAATCTCTTGCTGGGAAAATCTGGGTCGCGCCGTGGGTTAGCGGGGCAGAGTTACTCGCCTGCCACGGTTGTGGGGATGGCTGCCTGTTCCTTGGCCACCTGCGCCGCCTTGCGCATCGCCACCGGGATCGACGCCAGATAGACAAGGTTGAAGGCGAAGAGGGTGGACCATGGGAAAAACACCAGCGCCGCAAAGACCGCGACCAGCAGGATCAGGCCGGGCTTTTTCCAGGCGCGCGGGATGCGCATTTTCAGCGAAAAGCTGGGGATGCGGCTGATCATCAGCGTCCCGCAGACGATCAGCCACAGCGCCGACAGCAGGCCGGGCGGGGTTAGCGCAGGGATGGCGTTGGACAGGATGATCGGGGACAGCGCAAGCAAGGCCCCAGCGGGCGAGGGGATGCCAGTGAAGAAGCGCGGATCGTTGATCACCCCGGATTTGATGCCGACGTTGAACCGCGCCAGCCGCAGCGCCGCGCAGATCACATAGAACAGCGCCGCCCCCCAGCCCAGAACCGGCACCGTCAGCAGCGACCAGACCCCCAAAATGAAGGCCGGGGCCACGCCGAAATTGACCAGATCGGCCAGGCTGTCGAGTTCGGCGCCGATGGGGCTTTCGCTGCCCAGCACGCGGGCGATACGGCCGTCCAACCCGTCCAGGATCGCCGCCAGCAGGATCAACAGCATCGCCAGATCCAGATTTCCGGCAAAGGCCATGCGCAGGGCAGTTACCCCCGCCGCGATCGACCCCAGGGTGATGGCGTTCGGCAGAAACTGGATCAGGGCGATTTCGCGCTTTGGTTCCGGTTTGGGGGCAGGATTTGGGCTTGGGTTCGGGTCGGGCATGGGTTATTCGCGCCGCGACGTCGCGGCAGGCGCGGCGCTGGACAGATCCGCGATCAGTGTCTCGCCGGCCGTGGTGGTCTGGCCAAGGGTCACAAGGGGATGCACCCCCGGCGGCAAATAGATATCCAGACGAGAGCCAAAGCGGATCAGACCGAACCTTTCGCCGCCGCGCATCTGATCACCGGGCTTGGCCCAGCACATGATGCGCCGCGCCACCAGACCGGCAATCTGCACCACCGCAATCTGACGGCCATCGGCAAGGTCGAACCGCAGGGCGTTACGCTCATTCTCCTCGCTCGCCTTGTCAAGGCTGGCGGACAGGAAGGATCCGGCGTGATAGACCACAGCGCCCAGTTTGGCAGTGGTGACGGCGCGGTTCACATGGCAATTGAACACCGACATGAACACCGAAACCCGCCACAGCGGCGCGGGGTCCATGCCCAGACCGGCGGGCGGAGGCACCTGTTCGATCAGCGACACCACGCCGTCAGCGGGCGACAACACAAGGCTGTCCCCCAGCGGGACCGAGCGGACGGGATCGCGGAAAAAGTAATAGCACCACATCGTCAGACCCAGCGCAATCCAGCCCAAAGGTGCCCAGATCAGATAGACGACAAAGGCCACGGCCGCGAAGATCGCTACAAATTTGCGGCCCTCGGGATGCATCGGCGGCAAGAAGCTGTCTTTCAGATCCATCGCCATGCGTCACAGCCCCCAAGTTGTCCAAGTCACGTCTGTATCCCCCGGCGGGACGCAGAGCAAGACCGCTGGACCTGTGCGGCCCCCGAAAGGGCCGCAGCTTTGTCTTACGCCGGAACCACCATGCCCTTGCCTTTGGCCAGTTCGCGCATCCGGGCTTGCAGTTTTTCGAAGGCGCGCACTTCGATCTGGCGGATCCGCTCGCGGCTGACGCCGTAGCTTTCCGACAATTGTTCCAGCGTGATGGGGTCTTCGGCAAGGCGGCGCTTGGCCAGAACGTCCCGTTCCCGCTCATTCAACGCAGACATAGCTTGGGTCAAAAGCCCGATGCGCATGTCGTATTCGTCCTTTTCGGCATAGGCGCCGGCCTGATCGCTGTCTTCATCCTCCAGCCAGTCCTGCCACTGGGTCGTGCTGTCGCCGTCGCTGCCGACGGTCACGTTCAGGCTGGCATCCGACCCGGCAAGGCGGCGGTTCATCGCCACAACTTCGGCTTCGGATACCGACAGATCATGCGCGATCTTGGTCACGTTTTCGGGGCGCAAATCGCCCTCCTCCAACGCGCCAACCTTGGCTTTGGCTTTGCGCAAGTTGAAGAACAACTTTTTCTGCGCCGAAGTCGTGCCCAGTTTCA
>JANNBI010000324.1:0-3137 GCA_031385345.1 Paracoccaceae bacterium
TGGCCCAGTACACCCCCCCCACCATCAGCCGGATTTACAACGGCGAGGGGCGCATCATCGACGAATTCGCGCAGGAACGCCGCTTGTTCGTGCCGATCGAAGATGTTCCCGATCTGGTGAAAGAGGCCTTCATCAGCGCCGAGGACAAGCATTTCTACACCCACAAAGGCTATGACGTGGCGGGGATGATCGGGGCCTTCCGTGATGCCATCCTTTCGCGGGGCAAGAATGTGCGCGGCGCCTCGACCATCACGCAGCAGGTGATGAAGAACTTTCTTTTGTCGGGGGATCGCACGGGCGAGCGCAAGATCAAGGAAATCATCCTTGCGACCCGGCTGGAAGAGACGCTGAGCAAGGACAAGATCCTTGAATTGTACATGAACGAGATCTTTCTGGGCGCCAATTCTTATGGCGTGGCGGCGGCGGCCCAGACCTATTTCAACAAATCGCTGGACGAACTGGCCCCGCATGAGGCCGCGATGCTGGCCGCTTTGCCCAAAGCGCCGGGCGAATTTCACCCCGTGCGCGGCAAGGAGCGTCTGGTAGAGCGGCGCAATTACGTGCTGAACGAGATGTACCAGAACGGCTACTTGGCCGAGGCGGTTTATCTGTCCGAAAAGGACAAGCCGCTGCTGTCGGTCCAAAACGGCGACTTTACCGCCTTCCGCACCGCCCTGCCTCCGCGCGATTACTTCACCGACGAGATCCGGCGGCAATTGTCCGGCAGTTTTGGCGAGGAAGAATTCTTTGGCGGCGGTCTGTCGATCCGCGCCACGGTGGAGCCGGACTTGCAGGCCATGGCCGCCAAGGCTCTGCGGTCAGGGCTGGAGAAATACGACAGATCGCAGGGGGTCTGGCGCGGCACCGGGCGCAAACTGGCCACCGAGGCGCTGGCGGATTGGCGCACGGCACTGGCCGCCGAGGAAAACCTGGCGCGCGATGTGGCGGGGTGGCGCGCGGCGGTGGTGCTGGAGCTTGGCGACGAGACGGCCACCTTGGGGATTGAAGGCGAAGGCGATCCGGGCACCATACCGGCCGAAGATGTGACTTGGGCCCGCAAACGCAATGCCGATGGGTCACTGGGCAAGAAGGCCAAAGTTCCTGCCGATCTGGTCGATGTGGGCGATATCGTGATGGTGCGGGCCGTCACCAGTGACGAGGACGGGTCGTTCCTGCGCTGGTCGCTGCGTCAGGTGCCCGAAGTGCAGGGCGGTTTCATGGCGATGGACGTCAACACCGGCCGGGTCTTTGCCATGCAGGGCGGCTTTTCCTATATGGATTCGGTGTTCAACCGCGCGACGCAGGCCACGCGGCAACCCGGATCGTCGTTCAAGCCCTTCGTCTATGCGGCGGCGCTGGATTCGGGCTTTACCCCGGCGACCATCGTGGTCGATGCCCCGATCGAGATCAACACGCCGCAAGGGCTGTGGACGCCCAAGAACGCCTCCAACAAATTCTATGGCCCGACGCCGATGCGCACCGGCATCGAACAGTCGCGCAACCTGATGACGATCCGTATTGCCGAAGAAATCGGGATGGAAACCGTCGCAGGCTATGCCGAGCGTTTTGGCGTCTATGACAAGATGAATCCGTTTCTGGCCAATGCCTTGGGCGCGCAGGAAACCACCTTGTTCAAGATGGTCGCGGCCTATGCCATGTTCGCCAATGGCGGCGAGCGGGTCGAGCCGACACTGGTGGACCGGGTGCAGGACCGCTACGGCGCCACGGTTTATCGCCATGACCAGCGCGTCTGCGAGGATTGTGGTGACACGATCTGGGATCAGGGCGAGGGGCCCCGCATCCGCGCCGACCGCGAACGAGTGATGGATGCGATCACGGCCTATCAGTTGACCTCGATGTTGGAGGGTGTGGTGCAGCGCGGATCGGCGGCCGACCTGAACCTGCCGGTGCCGATTGCCGGCAAGACCGGCACCACCAATGACGCCAAGGATGTCTGGTTCATCGGCTATTCGTCCAACATCGTGGCCGGGTGCTATATGGGCTTTGACCAGCCGCGCAGCCTTGGCGAAAACGCCTTTGGCGGTACGTTATGCGTGCCGGTGTTTCAGGCCTTTATGGCCGAGGCGATCAAGAAATACGGCGGCACCGATTTTGCCGTGCCGCCCGGCGGCTATTTCCTGAGCATCGACCGCTTTACCGGCGCGCGGCTGCCCGACGGGGCCACGGGCGAAAACGTCGTGGCCGAATATTTCCGCGAGGGCGAAGAGCCGATCTTTGGTCTGGCCGCGCTGATCGACGGCGGCTTTACCATGGGGTCGAACCTGCCCCTGTTCGCCATTGGCGAGGTTGACGGCGGCAGCGGCAGCGACACCGTCGTCACCTCGGACGGATCGACCAAGAAAGTCCCGAAGAAGGCCGATTTTGGCACGCTCAGTTCGGGCGGCCTGTATTAGCACCGCGTGCCACGATGGCATCGCTTGCCGCGCCCGCGCGCTTTCGTTATCACCCGGCACCTGACCGACCATAAGGGGGCGCTTGATGCGCGCTGAGACACAGAACCAAATCGACCTGATCGAAAAATCGCTGAAGCTTCTGGCGCAGCGTCTGGATTGGGAGACCGCGCCGCACCGGTTGGAGGAGTTCGAAGCGTTGATCGAAGATCCGACGCTGTGGAACGATCCCGCCAAGGCGCAAAAGCTGATGAAGGACCGTCAGGGGCTGATGGATGCCATGGGCAGCTATCGGCTGATTGCGGGCGGTCTGAAGGACAATGTCGAATTGATCGAACTGGGCGAGGCCGAGGGCGACGCCGAAATCGTGACCGAGGCCGAAGCGGCGCTGAAGGCGCTTGTCGATGTGGCCCGCCAAAAAGAGCTGGAGGCTTTGCTGGACGGCGAGGCGGATGGCAATGACACCTTCCTTGAAATCAACGCCGGGGCCGGGGGCACGGAAAGCTGCGACTGGGCGTCCATTCTGGCGCGGATGTATGTCCGCTGGGCCGAGAAAAAGGGCTACAACGTTGAAATGCAGTCCGAAACCGCGGGCGAGGAAACCGGTATCCGGTCGGTGTCTTACAAGATTTCCGGCCACAATGCCTATGGCTGGCTGAAATCGGAATCGGGCGTGCATCGGCTGGTCCGCATTTCGCCCTACGATTCGGCGGCGCGGCGGCACAC
>JANNBI010000339.1:0-7768 GCA_031385345.1 Paracoccaceae bacterium
TTGTGCAGGGTGTTCTTGCCCTTGAAAACATTCAAGGTTCCGGCCTTCAGCACATGCGATTGCACCTGTGGGTCGTGCCCTTGGATCGCAGCCGCAACGCCGTCATAGTTCGGATCGCTGTCACTGCGCAGATCGGTGCGGTATAAAAACTCGCCGCCGCCCGAAGGTTCCTGCAACAAAAGCGTGGTGGTGAATTCGGCGCGGTCGAAATGCCAGTTCAGCGCCTCGCCCTCGCCGTAGCGCATGACGTTCATCCGGGCCAGCGGATCGGCCATGGTGAACAGCGCGGACTTCCCCATCGCCGCGGCCAGAAACACCGCCATCTGCGGCCAGGAATAGACCCAGTCGATGACCATCTGATCCAGTTGATCACCGCAAACGGTGTGGTTGATCGTGTCCACCATGGCCAGCGCGGGGTGATCGGCGGCCAGACCCGGCACCTCTTTGCGGAAGTAGATATTGTGGTGGCGTTTGTGCAGAAACGACAGCCGCTCCATCACCGGGGCGACCTCGGCCATGGCTTTGGTCAGGGCCTCGGGGCGTAAGAGTCCGAGCAGGTTGAACATGCCATCGCGGGCCAGATCGGCCTGACATTGCGCCACAAGGGCGATCCAGGGCGCGGTGCCGGGCTGATCAAGCGGATAGCGGTCAAGGTCAAGAATGTCGCGCATGGGGGCCTCGGGTGGGGGGGATTTGTGTGGCCAAGGTGGCGGGTGCGGGGCGTTGGGGCAAGGTGAGAAGAACTAGGGCTGAGTTAGATAAACTTAGGCAAAAGGTCGATTTTGGTTAAGATTCTCGCGGAATATTCTTGAAGTTCGCGGGCCGCACGTCGCAAGCTGTGCAGAATGTCAGGAAATCTAAGCCCATGCCCCTGCCCTTGCCCCCGTTGAATGCCTTGCGTGCCTTTGAAGCCGCGGCGCGCAGTGGCAGCTATGTGGCCGCCGCCGCGGAGCTGGGCGTCACACCGGCTGCGGTCAGCCAGCAGGTCCGAAAGCTGGAGGCGCATCTGGGCAAGGACATGTTCCTGCGCAGCCATAATGGCCTGCGACTGACCGATGCCGGGCAGTCGATGTTCACCGGGGCCAGCGCGGCGCTACAGGCGCTGTCTGAAACGACGACGCAGTTGCGTACGGACCGGGCTCGATCGCGGCTGGTGATCAGCACCATCGATTCCGTGGCGGAAAAATGGCTGTTGCCGCGTCTTTCAGCCTTTGCATTCGCCCATCCCGACACCCGCTTTGACCTGAGGGTCGAGCCGGACCCGGTCGATTTCTCTCGGTTTAACATCGACTTGCGGGTGGCTTATGGGGCCGGGCATCATCCTGATCTGACCACGACCCTGCTGGCGCAAGATCAAGTCCAGCCGATGTGCAGCCCGGCCTATTTGACCGCAAATCCGCAGGTGGAGGCGCAGGGCATGGCGGCGGTGCCACCGCGTGATTTGATCCATTCGGCTTGGGGCCCGAGTTTTGGTACCAATCCGACCTGGCGCGGCTGGTATCAGGCGGTAGATCTGCCGCCGCCCGATTCCAATGCGGGGTTTCAGGTGGGGCGGTCCAGTTTGGCCGTCGATCTGGCGCGGGCGGGGCTGGGCGTGGCGCTGGCGCAGCGGATGTTGGCGACGCCAGACCTTGAACGTGGCGATCTGCTGTGCCTGTCGCAGATCACCCTGCCGCTGGGGCATCCCTATGCGCTGGTCAGCCCGCCAGCCAAGGCCGCCAAGCGTGAGGTGACGGCGCTGCGACACTGGCTGGGCGCGGCGGACTGGCAAGCGCCTGTGGCCTGAACCCGAGCTGATTGGGGATGCCCTGCGGGGCGCAATTGGACCCATCGTGAAGGAAAAAGGCGGCGACGGTCGCGGTTTCTGGATTGAGCGAATATGCCCCGACAAGCTTGCGAGCGCCTATCTTTGGTTCAAATGCTCCTCAACCGGAACGTTGCTGCCGGAGGGCGCGACGCTGACCTATGTCTGTGAAATCGCAGGCTCGATCTGACCTGTCCCTGCCTTCTGCTGGGCTCGGGGATCGACACCGCCCGTCGGCTGATCCCGATGGAAAATCGGAGTGAGGGCGATCGGCTGGTTGCGGTGGACCTTGGCTTGCCGCCGATTCGCTTGAGGCGGCGGTTGGTGTCGCGCGCCGAACCTGCCGCCCGTCCTCAGGCGTTAAGGTCTATCGACAGCACCGCGATGGGGGAAATTCTGCCGTTGTTTCCACACCTGCGCGACCAAGGCTATCGTCCGATCCCGGCCCGGCCCTTGGCCACGGGAAAATGGGCCGGCACGTGGCGATTCTGCACAGTCAGACCGAAAGAGCCGGATCAGTGCAGGCGCTGCGGGTCCGGCAACTATGCGCTAAGCCATTGCGGTTACGACAGGTTTTGACTTTCTGAGGGGGCCGCCCCCGATCACCCTTGCTGGCTTCCTGCATCAAGGGAAGGGCCGAAGCGACACCAGACCCCATTCGCCCCCCAGTCACCCCGTGGCGCGGGGTCGGCAAAAATCCGTCACCCCTTAGGCGAAATGCCGCACCCTCGCCGGTTGCAGCCCTTTAAAGGTTTGCACAACGCCGGGGTCCGAAATAGGCGACGGACAGGGATTTGTTGGACAACGCCCCAAAGGCGACATGGTTCCAACAAAATTAGCATCCACGAACGTAGTGTAGCCGCGCGTATCTGCGGCGAGGGGGAATTGGGCCGCAAATGCCTGTTCCAGACGCAGCACAGCGTCGCTTCGGGCATGTCTCGGGGCGCGGGGAGAGAGATCATGAAAACGCTTGAGGCATTCCTAACCGCGCTGAGTATGATGGAATCGGACGGAAACTATCAGGTCGTCAACAGCCTCAACTTTTTGGGGGCTTATCAGTTTGGCGAGGCGGCGCTGACCGATCTGGGCTTTGTTGCCTATGACGGCGACGCCTATGACAACAATTACAGCGGCGGCTGGACGGGCAAATACGGGGTCAAGTCGGCCAAGGCCTTTTTGGCCAATGAAAGCGCCCAAGACCGCGCTGCCGAGGAATGGCTGAAGCTGATGTGGTCCTATATCAAGCTGCACAAGATCGACGGCTACGCCTGGAGCGAGGTTGGCGGCGTTGTGCTGACGCCCAGCGGGATGTTGGCGGCGACCCATCTGCTGGGACCGGAATCGCTGGCCCGCTACATCAAATCCGACGGGACCGCCGACCTGCGCGATCCCTATGGCACGCCGATCAAGGCTTATATCGCCAAGCTGGCGGCCTATGACATTCCCTTCGCGCCTGCGGCACCGGCCGGTCTGATGGCGGATGCCGGGTCGTGATCCTATCCTGATCATCTTTCGGCAACCTGCTGAATCCGGTGGTAAAACGCCCGCTCCTCGCCCAGGTAGCGGGCGGCTTCGATCGACAGATGACCGCCATCGCGGTAGATAAAGATGTCCCCGATGCGGGTGTCGCAAAGGCCGTTGGTGCAGATCAACTGATCCAGAAACAGCACCGGGATCTGCGCAGAGACGTCATGCAAGAAGTCAAAGACCTTGGTGCTTAGCGGATCAATCTGATCCGTGGTGAAATCGCAGGCATCGGCAGATGCGCCGCGCAGCGCCGCCCCGGCCAGACATTGCCCGATATTTTCGCCCGTGACCGGCGGCGGCGAGACGATGATCAGCGTCTTGCCCATCGCAGCGACCCGCGCCGCGGTCGCAAACAGCTTGTCGCGCACCAGATCGGGGCGCGGTGCAGTCGCCACCTGACCGCCCCTGTGGTAAACATCGTTGAACACAATCCCGAAGGGCGAGGAGATGACCACATAGCGGATCGACGGCTGGCCCGACAGCCATTCCAGCACCTGATCGTTGAAGGCGATGCAGCCGTCTGACCAAGCCGCCGGGTATTCCGGCGTGACGACCGAGATGTCCACAATCGGCGCGCAGACCGATTTGGTGTGCTGAACCATGCCGCGCGATCCGACGCCAGCCTTGATTGCCGGAGCCAGATGCATCGCAAAGCTATCTCCCCATAGCATCACCTCGGGCGTGTCAGAGGTGCGGCAATCCGGGGACAGGGTGAAGGCGGTTTCGCAAGTCTCGCTAAGGCCAAAATTGACGGCGATCTTCGCCTCGACCCCGGCCGAGGTGGTCAGGTCAGCGGTGGCCGTTGCCAACCCTGCCCTGCCGACCACGCGCAGTCCGTCCACCTGCGTCAGGGTCACCAGCGCCACCCCAACGATGGCCAGCACGGCCAGAAACGCCCGCATTGGTACCGGCGCACCGGCACCGCGATGGCGGAAGGGCTGCTCGACAAAGCGCCAGCTAAGGTAGGCCAGGCCAAAGGTCGCGACGATCAGCCCGGTCAAAAGGACCGGTCCCAGCGCATCGCCAAATCGCAGCCGCGCAAAGACCAGGATCGGCCAGTGCCACAGATAGGCGCTGTAGCTGATCCGCCCGATCTGCACCAAGGGCGGCAGGGCCAGAAGGCTGCCTAAGGGCGTGGCACTGGAGGCAAAGGCGATGAGAAGGACCGTGCCGCCAACCGGGATCAGTCCCCAAAGGGACGGCATTGGCGTGAGGGCGCTGGACAGGGCCAACGACCCCGCCACCATGATCAGCCCGGTCAGATCGAACAGCCCGGCAAAGCGATTGGCATTTTGCACCTGCCCCATCGCCAAGGCCAGCAAGGCCCCGGCCAACAACTCCCAAGCGCGTGAGGTCAAAAGATAGAAATTGGCCCCCGGCGCATGGGCGGCTAAAACGGTGCTGGCGATCAGACTGGCCACAAAGATCAGACCAATGACCCCAAGCCGCAGCCGCGGACCAAACCGCCACAGCGCGCCCAGAAGCAGGGGGTAAAGCAGATAAAACTGCTCTTCCACCGCCAAGCTCCAGGTATGCAGCAGAGGTTTCAGATCCGCCTCGGCCATGAAATAGCCAGTCTCATGCCAGAACAGCAAGTTCGACGAAAACAGCAATGTGGCCAGAACGCTGCGGGCATAGGCCAGTTGTTGCATCGGCAACAGGGACAGGGCGGCAAAGGGCAGGGTTGCCGCCAGCACCACCAGCAGAACTGGCAGTATCCGCCGGGCGCGGCGTTCGTAGAACCCAAGGAAGCTGAAACTGCCCGCCGCAAGATCGGCCATGATCAAAGAGGTGATCAGATAGCCCGAGATGACAAAGAAGATGTCCACGCCCAGAAATCCCCCCGGAACCAACCGGGGATCAGCATGGAACAAGATAACCGCCACCACTGCGATGGCGCGCAGACCGTCGATCTGGGGCCGGTAGGGGATTGTGGTCATGGCCGGGCCGCCCGTTGGAAAGCGCTAAAGTTCATTCGGCCAGACCAAGCTGCGGCCTTGGGGCTGCGCGATCCTGACCACGGTCCGGCAAGGGCTGGGCAAAGACCGCGCCCGTCCTTTCCAGCTTGTTCCAGCCGGCCATATGGCCCGACAACGCGTGCCAGATCGCGCGCAGGGTCGAGATATACAGCAACTGACGGTAGCCAAAGCGCAGGAAGGGCACCAAAAGCAACAGCTTCCACTGGAAATGCCGTTCAAACCAGAAGGCGGCAAGGGTGTTGGCCATGTCGATGGCGGTCAGAAAGAAATAACTCAGCAGGATGACTGTCGGAAAACCGGACAGGGTCAGCGCGCCGCCAGAGACCAGCAGGAAAATCCCTTTGACCAACAAAAGCACCAGCAGCACATCGACCAAGGGCGACAGCAGGCAGGATACCAGCCCGAACCAGATCGCGTCGATGATGGACAGGCCGACGGCGCGACGCTCGGCTATGGCACCGCGGTGTTTCCACGACACTTCCAGCATCCCGAAGGTCCAGCGCAGCCGCTGGCGCATGAAGGCGCGCACGGTTTCCGGCGCTTCGGTAACAGAACGTGCCTGCTCTTGAAACCGCACGCGGTAACCGGCGCGGTGGACCGCGACCGTCAGATCGGCGTCTTCGGTGATCGTCTCGCCCGAGAAGGCATGTGCCTTGATCACCGCTTCGGTTCGCCAGGCGCCGACGGCACCGGGGACGACCAAGATCCCTTCGAACGCCTCATACGCGCGGCGCATAACGCTTTGGCTGACGATGTATTCGATGCGCTGACAGGCGGTCAGCAGGTTTTCGTGGTTGCCCACCTCGACCAGACCGGCAACGGCGCCGACGCTGTCATCCTTGAACTGCTGCACCAGCCAGCGGATCGTATCCGGGAAGAACAGCGAATCTGCGTCCGCGATGATGAAATAGGGTGTGTCCACCGCCGTCAGACCGTAGTTCGACGCATGCCATTTGCCGCGATTCGCCTCATGCATAAGCACCACGCGGTTGTCCGTGCCGAAACGTTGGGTGACGACCTGCGACGTGGCGTCGGTGGATCCGTCATCCACCACGACAATCCGGAAATTCGCATAGTCAGAGCGCAGAATAGACTCGAGGCACTTTTCGATAACCTTTTCTTCATTATAGGCCGGCACGATCACGGTGACCGGAGGCTGGAAGTCGGGATCATAGCCGGACCGCGTTCCGCGCCACAGGGCAAGGCCCAGATAGATTAACGACCGGACCGCAGCGATCACCATCAACCACAGAAAGACCGAGGTAAGGCCGGATTGAAAAAACCCGATTACGCTGAAAGCCACGGCATCGCTTAGACGCGGCGGGGTTGTGGTCAGGGGCGGCGCGTCGCCCGCGGTCAGGCGCAGCGGCCCAAGGGTTAGCCCGTCCGCGTGCAACCCGGACAGGACCGCAGGCAACACCGCGAGAACTGCGTCGTCATTGTCGGCGTTCAGATCAAAAGTCAGGACGTCCGCACCCAAAGTCATCGCCTCATCGCCCACGCGATCCACAAAGTCTTGCGGGTCGAAGGGGCCATAAGGGGCGGAAATGCCAGTAACGACGGGCAGATAGCCCGCCGCCCGCTGCTGGCCCAAAACCAAAAGGTCATCGGTGCTGGCGGGCAAGGGGTTGTCATCCAAAGGTTCGCGCACGAACAGCGTCCGCTCTGCGGTTTGCTGGGCGATCATCATCTGGGTGCCGTTGTCGATCACCTCTGCCCCCAGTGTGAACAGGCTAAGGGTCGGGCGCGCATCAGCATAAATCATGCCAACGGCATGGCCGGCAGCCCGGATCTGCGCCGCGCCCTCACCTCGGGCCAACATGGTTCGCCCATCGACGAAAAAGGTCACATTGACATGTGCCCGGGTCAGAATGTCCAGCAAAGCGGGCAAGTTAGCGGCGGTTGGCAAACCATCAAAGGTCAGCGACAAAGTGCCGGCGGGGCCAGAGCCACCCCGTAGAATCCGGGGCGGAACCGGAAGAATGTCATAAGCTTGCGCGGTGATCAGCCCGGTCGCAGGGTCTTGCGTTACCGACCGCTGGCCCGGCACCGCGGACGAGATTTCGGTCGCCAAGGGCCCTGCCCCTTCGACCCGCAACAGGTGATCCAAGGTGACCGGGCCGTTCAGCACATCGGCCGCCCTTGCCTCGCCGCCGCTCAGCAAGGCCCAGATCGCCGGATCTTCATAGCCCAAAGGCCAGACCGCAACCCGTTCGGTCGGGTCAAGCTGGCGGATTTGATTGTGAAAGGTCACCGCGTCCAGCAGCCAGACATCGTTCAGCCGCCGATCAGCATCGGTATAGCGGATTTTCGCAGCACCGAGATCGGGCGCAAAGCCAAGACTTCCGGCCTTGACCGACAAGCGGTACATCGTTTCGGCATAGGTCAGCCGTTCGGGATCCGCCCGCCCGCTTTGCCAAGCATAGCCAAACCCGCCCAAGGCGACGATCCGTTTTTC
>JANNBI010000357.1:0-6584 GCA_031385345.1 Paracoccaceae bacterium
TGAAATTCTGTCTGGTGGCGACCGGCGAGGCGGATCTGTATCCGCGTCTGGGGCGCACGATGGAATGGGACACGGCGGCGGGCGACGCGGTCTTGCGCGGCGCGGGCGGCCACGTGGTCCGTTTTGACGATCACACGCCGCTGGCTTACGGCAAGGACGGCTGGGACAACCCGTTCTTCATCGCCCATGCCCCCGGGGTTGATCTGCAAAAATGAGCGTTCTGATCGCCATTCCCGCCCGTTATGCCAGCACGCGCTATCCCGGTAAGCCCTTGGTATCGTTGAAGGGACTGGATGGCGACAAGACCCTGATCCGGCGCAGCTGGGAGGCGGCGATGGGCGTGCGCGGGGTGGACCGCGTGGTTGTGGCCACCGATGACGCGCGAATTGCCGATCATGCGGCAGGGTTCGGGGCGCAAGTGGTGATGACATCCTCTGACTGCACCAACGGGACGGAACGCTGTGCCGAGGTGGCGGCGATCCTGCCGGGGTTCGATGTGGTGGTGAACCTGCAAGGCGACGCTCCCCTTACGCCCGGCTGGTTCGTCGAGGATCTGGTGGCCGGGCTGCTGTCCGACCCTGATGCCGATATCGCAACACCCGTGCTGCGCTGCGACGGGCGGGCGCTGAACGGGTTTCTGGCCGACCGGCGCGCGGGGCGCGTGGGCGGCACGACGGCGGTCTTTGGTGCGGGCGGACGGGGGATCTATTTCAGCAAGGAAGTGATCCCCTTTACCGGCAAGACCTTTGCGCCGGACGATCCGACGCCGGTGTTTCATCATGTCGGCGTCTATGCTTACCGCCCGGCGGCGCTGATGGCCTATCCGGGCTGGCCCATCGGCCCATTGGAAACGCTGGAAGGGCTGGAGCAGTTGCGGTTTCTGGAACAGGGGCGGCGGGTGCTGTGCGTGGAAGTGCAAGCGCGCGGGCGGCAATTCTGGGAGTTGAACAACCCCTCCGACGTGCCGGTGATCGAGGCGATGATGGCGCAGATGGGATGACAGCGCTGCCGGTCAGCGTGATCGTGGTCAGCCGGCACCGCGCGACAGCGCTGCGGCTGTGTGTGCTGGCGCTGCAACAGCAGAACCATCCGGCGGTCGAGGTGATTGTGGTCGCGGATCCGGCAGGGATTGCCGCGGTGGCGGGATTTGGCGTCAAGACAGTGATCTTTGACGAGGCCAATATCAGCGCGGCGCGCAATGCCGGGCTGGCGTTGGCGGCGGCCCCAGTTGTGGCGTTTATCGACGATGATGCGGTGGCGGAGCCGACCTGGCTGTCGCGGCTGGTGGCCCCTTTTGCCGACCCAAAGGTTCTGGCCGCGACCGGGTTTGTGCGCGGGCGCAACGGCATCTCGCGGCAATGGGGGGCGGCTTGGGTGGACCGCCGGGGCGCGGATCACCCCTTTGATCTGGCCGAGGCGGGGGCGGTGTTTGACGCCGGGGCGGGCCGCGCGATCAAGACCCAAGGCACCAATTGCGCCTTTCGCCGAGATGCGGTGCTGGCGCTTGGCGGGTTCGATCCGGCCTACCGGTTTTACCATGACGAGACTGATCTGAACCTGCGGATGACGGCGCGCACGGCGGTGGTGCCCTTGGCGCAGGTGGTGCATGGCTTTGCCGTCAGCGAAAGGCGACATGCGAACCGGGTGCCGCGATCTTTGGTTGAGATTGCGGCATCCAGTGCAGTGTTTTTGCGCCGTCACGCGCCGGAGGCTTTGGACAAGACGGCCTATGCGGCGCTGCGCGCTCATCAGGCCGAACGGCTGGCGCATCACCAAAGGGCCGGGCGGATCGGCCGGGCTGGGGTGGCGGGGCTGATGGCGGGTCTGGCCGATGGCTGGGCCGAGGGCATGGCGCGGGATTTGCCGCTTTTGACACCGATAGCGGCGACGCGGACGGCGTTTATGCCGCTGGCCGGGGTGGGCGCGCGCAAGGGGGTGGTTCTGACCTCGCGTCTTTGGGGCCGCGCGCGGGCCAAGGCGCAGGCAGAAGCGGCGGTGCGGGCCGGGCAGATCGTGACGCTGATCTGCATAAGCCTGACGGCGCGACCGCACCGGCTGCGGTTTACCGAGTCGGGATATTGGCTGCATGAAGGCGGAATTTTCGGTCGCAGTGACCGCGACGGCCCCCGCCTGCGCTTTGGCACTTTGCGGCGTCGGGTGGCGGAAGAACGCGCGCGCTGGGCAAAACTCCGCCCCGTGGACGAAGGGTAATTCGGGCACAAATTCCCCTTATTTATGCCGTTATTTCGTGATTTTGGTAGCCGCAGGGTGTACAGAAGGCGACAGTGACAGCGGATCGGCAAATTCTTCTGTTAATGCAATTGTGGCACAGTGTATATTAATCAGTATAACCCCGGTTTTCGGGTAGGGTGAAAAGATGAAATTCAAGAAGGTCACGAAAGCGGTATTTCCCGTTGCGGGCATGGGCACTCGGTTTTTGCCAGCGACAAAGTCGATCCCGAAAGAGATCATGACTTTGGTTGACCGCCCGCTGATCCAATACGCCATTGACGAAGCGCGGGCGGCAGGCATCAAGGAATTCATCTTTGTGACCTCGCGCGGGAAATCCGCGCTGGAGGATTACTTTGACCACGCGCCCGAGCTGGAAAGCGCGCTGCGCAAGGCCGGCAAGGACGACCTGCTTGAGATCCTGAAAGTCACCAACATGGACAGCGGCGCGATTGCCTATGTCCGGCAGAACCGGGCGATGGGGCTGGGCCATGCGGTCTGGTGCGCGCGGCGGCTGATCGGCAATGAACCCTTTGCCGTGCTGCTGCCCGATGACGTGATCGCGGCGGAAAAGCCCTGCCTGCTGCAAATGATCGAAGCCTACGAACAGACCGGCGGCAATATGGTGGCCGCGATGGAAGTGGCCCCGTCGAAAACCAGTTCCTACGGCGTGTTGGACGTGGCCGAGGATATGGGGTCGATCGTCAAGGTCAAAGGCATGGTCGAAAAGCCCAAAGCCGAGGAAGCCCCGTCAAACCTTGCGGTGATCGGGCGTTATATCCTGACCCCCAAGGTGATGAGCAACCTGAACAAGATGAAGCAGGGCGCCGGGGGCGAAATTCAGCTGACCGATGCCATTGCCGAAGAGGCGCAGACGCCGGGCAAGGTTTTTGGTTTCCGGTTCCGCGGCCAACGTTATGATTGCGGGTCCAAGGCTGGGTTCTTGCAGGCGACGGTGGCCTTTGGCCTGTCGCGCCCCGATCTGCGCGACGAGTTCGGCAGCTATCTGCATGACCTGATGGCGCTGCAAAAGGCGGCGCAATAGGTGTGGCAGGCCCGCCAAACCGCTGCCGTCTGATTGATCTGACGCGGCTGACCTCTCGGTTTGGAACAGGTGCGCTGACCGGGATTGACCGGGTAGAGCTGGCTTGGGCCGAACACCTGTTGTCACTGGATGATCCCCTTTTCGGGCTGGTGCGGATGAAGCTGGGTTATGCCCTGCTGGACCGTGCTGGTGTGCAGGCATTGGTCGCGCGGGTCGTGGGGCAGGTACCGCTGGGGCCGGGCGATTGGATCGGCCGCATCCTGTGGCGGCGCAATCCGCAGCGCGCGCGTGCGGAGGCGGATCTGCGGCGCATCGCGGTGGCGCGGGCGGCTCCTTGGGCGCTGGCGCGGTTGGTGCGGCGGGTGGGTCGGTTTGAGTATTTCAACCTTGGCCATACCAATTTGACCACGCGCGGGCTGCGCACGATTCGACGCGCGGGGTCGGTCACGGTGCTGTTGCATGACACGATCCCGCTGGATTATCCGCAGTTTACCCGGTCCGGCATCGCCCCGGTCTTTGCGCGCAAGCTGGCGGCGGTGTCGGCCCATGCCGACCGGGTGATCCATTCGACCAAGGATGCGCGGGCCAAGTCCGAGGGGCATCTGGCGGCGGCGGGGCGGGTGCCGCCGGGCCTCGTGGCACCTTTGGGCGTGGTGCGGGTTCAGGCGGGCGATCTGCCGGCGGGGCTGGGCGATGCGCCCTTCGTTCTGGCGCTGGGCACGGTTGAGCCGCGCAAGAATCTGGACCTGCTGGTCAGGATCTGGGCCGCAACCCCCGATCTGCCACACCTGCTGGTGGTCGGCAACCGGGGCTGGGCCGCGCCGGAACTGGTCACAAGATTGCAAACCACGCCGGGTATCACAATGCTGGGCGCGCTGCCCGACGCCACGGTTGCCGCCCTGATGGACCGCGCCCTTGCGCTGGTCTTTCCCTCTTTTGCCGAGGGGTACGGCCTACCCCCAATTGAGGCCGCAGCGCGAGGATTGCCGGTTCTATGCAGTGACTTGCCCGTATTGAAAGAGGTGCTGCGGGACTTACCCGTTTACCTTGACCCCACAGATGTCTATGCTTGGACCAAAGCAATTCAGTCCCTGGGCAAAACCAGGGCGGAACAGACCGAAAGCGAAGCTGCAACGGCTGGTTCAGGGTTCGATCTTCCGACATGGAAGGCGCATTTCAACCTGATCTTAACCACACCGGTGCAGGACTGATTGACGGGACGATAGGGTTGGGAATGGCGCATTGGGGTTGATCTCTCGGTACATGCTGCGGCTGGCGCGACAGCGCTGGCGCATCCGGGCGTTCCGCAAACGCAATGAACTGCGCCCGGTGGCCATTCGCACAAAAACCATAAATCCCAGTGACTTGCTGGTTTTCACGACCCTGCGCAACGAACGGGTGCGCCTGCCGTTTTTCCTGAAATATTACCGGGATCTGGGGATCAACCATTTCCTGATCGTTGACAACGACAGCGACGATGGCAGCCGCGAATATCTGGCGGAACAGGACGATGTGTCATTGTGGAGTTCCAAGCACAGCTACAAACGCTCGCGCTTTGGGGTGGATTGGCTGAACTGGTTGCAGATGAAATATGCCGACGGGCATTGGACGCTGGTCGTCGATCCGGATGAGTTTTTTGTTTATCCTTTCTGCGACACCCGGCCCCTGCGCGCGCTGACCGACTGGCTGGATGCCTCGTCGATCAAATCGTTTTCCGCGATGCTGCTGGACATGTATCCCAAGGGGCCGTTTGACGTGATGCCCTATCACGAGGGCCAAAACCCGTTTGAAATTGCGCAGTTTTTTGACAGCGGCAATTATTCGTATGAGCGGAATGGAAAATTCGGCAACCTGTGGATTCAAGGCGGTCCCAGGGCGCGGATGTTCTTTGCTGACAATGCCGAACGCGCTCCGGCGCTGAACAAGATCCCGCTGGTGAAGTGGAGCCGGAAATACGCCTATGTCTCGTCCACTCATATGCTGTTGCCGCGCGGTCTGAATCAGGTTTACGACGAATGGGGCGGCGAAAAGGCCAGCGGCTGCCTGCTGCATGCCAAGTTTCTGGACACCTTCGCGGCCAAGGCCGAAGAGGAAATGCAGCGCCATCAGCACTATGCCAACAGCCATGAATACCGCGCCTACCGTCAGACTTTGGCGGTTCAGCCCGATTTGTGGTGCAAATTCAGTGAAAAATATATCAACTGGCGCCAGCTGGAGATTTTGGGCCTGATGTCGAAGGGAAACTGGGCGTGACCATCGGCTTTGTCATGCTGTGCCACACCGCGCTGGACCGCGCCGCACAGGTGGCGCGCCACTGGGCCGAGCGGGGCTGTCCGGTGGTGGTGCATGTTGACAAACGGGTGACGAAACCGGCCTATCAGGGGCTGTTCGACGCGCTGGCCGATCTGGGAAATGTGCAGTTTTCGGCGCGTCATGCCTGCGAATGGGGCACATGGGGGATCGTGGCGGCGACGCAAGATGCGGCATCGCTGATGCTGGCCAGCTTTCCCGAGGTGCGGCATGTTTTCCTCGCTTCAGGCTCTTGCCTGCCCCTGCGCCCGGTTGAGGAGCTGACGGCCTATCTGGACACCCGCCCGCGCACGGATTTCATCGAAAGCGTCACCACCGAAGATGTGGGCTGGACCATCGGGGGCCTTGATTACGAACGCTTTACGCTGCGCTTTCCCTTCAGTTGGCGCAAGCAACGCAAGCTGTTTGACGGCTATGTCAAATTGCAGCGGCGGGTCGGGTTCCGGCGGAAAATTCCGGCTGGAATCGTGCCGCATATGGGCAGTCAATGGTGGTGCCTGACCCGTCAAACCCTGTCGGCCATTCTGGAAAGCCCGGACCGCGCGGCGATCGACAGCTATTTCCGCAAGGTCTGGATCCCGGATGAAAGCTATTTCCAGACGCTGGTGCGGCAGGTGTCGGTCAATGTTGAAAGCCGGTCGCTGACCCTGTCGAAATTCGATTTTCAGGGCAAGCCGCATATCTTTTACGATGATCACCTGCAATTGCTGCGCCGGTCAGATTGCTTTGTCGCGCGCAAGATCTGGCCCCATGCAGAGATGCTGTATGACGCCTTTCTGACCAAGGCCGGGCAGGGGCAGGCCTTGGCCGAACCCAACCCCGGCAAGATCGACCGGCTGTTCACCAAAGCGGTGGAGCGGCGGACCAAGGGCCGCGCCGGTCTGATCATGCAAAGCCGCTTTCCGCATGAAAACTGGGAAAACGGCCGGACCTCGGCGGCCTATTCTGTGTTTCAGGGCTTTTCCGAGATTTTCGAGAATTTTGAACCCTGGTTGGGCAA
>JANNBI010000423.1:0-6976 GCA_031385345.1 Paracoccaceae bacterium
TCGGGCGAGGTGCTGCGGCCCGAGGTGATTGCCAGAACCCCCGGCAGAATGGATTGAATGGCGTGCAGATCCGCGAAGATTGCGGCGATCGTGGCTTCGGTCACGTCGGGGCGGAACTGGATCAGAACGATATGACGGATCATCTTTGGCCCTCGGGGTTGGCCAGACCGGCGCTGGCAAGGATCGGAGCCTGCGCCGCGGGACGGGCATGGCTGTGGCTGGCGTGGATCATGTCGGCGGCTTTTTCCGCGATCATGATGGTGGGGGCGTTGGTGTTGGACGACACCACATTTGGCATGACCGAGGCATCGACAATGCGCAAGCCGTCGATGCCGTTGAACCGCAGTTGCGGGTCCACCACCGCGCCGGCGTCCACCCCCATCCGGCAGGTGCCCGCCGGATGATGGTCGGTTTTGGCGTGTTTGCAGGCATAGGCGATATACTCCTCGTCCGATTGCATCCCCGGTCCGGGCAGGCGTTCGGCCAGAACATAAGGCGCAAGGGCCGACTGCCGCATGATTTCACGCGCCAGTTTCAGCCCCCGGATCGACATTTCGCGGTCATGCGGATCGGCCCAATAGTTCGGGTCAATCAGCGGGGCCGACAGCGGATCAGCCGAGGACAGCCGGACCGTGCCGCGCGATCTGGGCCGCAGATAGGCGGAATTCAACGTCACCCCGCCCTGCGGCATGGCTTCCACGCCCGATTCGATGCCCGATCCCAGCCCCAGATGCAGTTGGATATCGGGGCTTCGCGCATCGGGGTCGGCATACCAGAAGCCCCCGGTTTCAAACAACGAACTGGCCACCGGGCCTTTGCGCGTCAGCAGATATTGCATCCCCGCCAGCGCCGACAGATGCGGCTTGGCAAAGCGGTCATAGGTATGCGGGCCGGTGCATTCGGCAATGACGAACAGGTCCAGATGATCTTGGAGATTGGCCCCGACATTGGGCTGATCCAGCACCACTGGCAGGCCCAGCGCGCGCAGATGATCCGCCGGACCGATGCCCGACAATTGCAACAGACGGGGCGATCCGATGGCGCCCGCCGACAAGATCACCTCGGTCCCGGCGCGCAAGGTTCCGCTGCCCAGTTCGACCCCCACGGCGCGACCCGATTCGATCACGATGCGCAGCACCTGCGCCCCGGTTTTCACGGTCAGGTTGGCGCGTCCCTTGGCCGGGCGCAGATAGGCCGTCGCGGTCGATGACCGCCGGAAGTTCTTTTGCGTCAACTGGTAATAGCCGACCCCGTCCTGCACCGCCCCGGTCATATCCATGTTGCGCGGAATGCCCAATTGGGCGGCGGCCTTGAAATAAGCCTCGCAGATCGGCAGGGGCGCGCGGGGTTGCGACACGCCCAAAGGCCCGCCCTGACCGTGGAAATCATTGTTCCAGGTGTCGTTATCCTCGGCCTTGCGGAAATAGGGCAGAACATCGCTGTAGCCCCAGCCGGTGCAGCCCATCTGCCGCCATTCCTCGTAGTCCAGGGCATGGCCACGGGTGTAGATCTGCGCGTTGATCGACGACCCGCCGCCGATCACCCGCGCCTGAGTGTAGCGGATCTGCAAGCCGCGCATGTGGCGCTGCGGCACGGTCTGCCAGCCCCAGGACCCGATGCCCTTGGTCATTTTGGCGAAACCGGCGGGCAGATGGTACAAAGGATGCAGATCGCGGCCCCCGGCTTCCAGCAGCAAGACCGATTTGGCGGGGTCTTCGGACAGGCGCGCGGCCAGAACCGCGCCCGCCGATCCACCGCCCACGATGATGAAATCATACGTCTTTTGCATTGCTCACCGCTCCTGAGATCTGGTCTTACAATCTGGAAATCGACAGGCCGCCATCCACCGGAATGATCGCCCCCGTCGCAAAGCTCATCTGTCCTTGGGCCAAGGGCACCACCACCTGCCCGATGTCCGCCGGATCGCCCCAACGCAGCGCCGGGACAAGCCCGCCTTCGATGCGCGCGGTATAGGCCTCGCGCACCCCGGCGGTCATGGCGGTATCGATCACGCCGGGGCGCAGTTCGAACACGCCGATGCCCGCGCTGGCCAGACGCAGGGCAAAGGTGGTGGCCATCATGGATGCTGCGGCCTTGGACATGCAATATTCGGCCCGTTCGGGTGAGGCCATCGCCGCCGAAACCGAGGTGACAAAGATCATCGACCGATAGGGCAGGGCGTCTTGGGCCAGCATCGCCTTGGCGACCGCCTGCGCCAGAAAGAAGCCGCCGCGCAGGTTCACATCCATCACATGGTCGAAATTATCGGGCGTTATGTCCAGCATGTCGCCGCGCTGCCGCGCCGGAACCCCGGCGTTCGAGATATAGGTGCTGATCGGCCCGACGCTGGCGACAAGGGCCTGCGCCGCGCCGATATCCTTCAGGTCATGCTGCACATAGCGGGCCTGCGGCCCCAACTCTGCCAGCGCCGTCTGAACGCCTGGGCTGTCCGCCGCCGCCTCTGCCGCGATGACGATGCCAAACCCCGCGCCCTGCAGCGCCCGCGCGATGCCCAGACCGATGCCCTGCTGCCCGCCGGTGATCAATGCCCGTGGCGTCATGCGCCCATCCCCCCTGCAATGGCCGCCGCCGTGCGCAGTGACAAAGCGGCGATGGTCAGGGCCGGGTTCACCGCCGCCGAGGTTGGCAGGACCGCGGCATCGCAGACAAACAGGTTTTTCACCTGATGCGCGCGGCCAAATCCATCCACCACCGAGGTGCGCGGATCCGCCCCCATCCGCGCCGTGCCGCATTGATGGCTGGGCGTGCGCCGGTCAAAGGCGCGGCTTAACACCAGCGGATAACCGGCGCGGCGCAGCGTCCGCTTGACCTTTGCCACCAAGGCCAGATGCGCGTCCCAGTTCGACCGCTTCCAGTCCAGCACGATCTGATCGCCCTTAAGCGTGACCCGGCTGTCGGGGTTGGGCAGGTCTTCGGACATGGCCAGAACATCCACCGACCGCGCCGCGATCCAATTGGCCAGCGCGCGCGGGATCGGCGTGTCCGAGGCCAGAATCGTGCCCGAAATCTTGCCCAGCAGTTGCACATTGCCCAAGGGCGCGCCGTCCGGCCCGCCGTCCAGATACCAGTCGTTCAGATGCAGGGTCTTTTGGTAAATTGCCCCATTCTTCCGCAGCGGATGCAGGGCCAGAACGGCGGAAAGATTATGGTTCATGAAATTGCGCCCGACCTGATCGGACCCATTGGCCAGCCCAGTCGGATGATCCGCATTGGCCGATTTCAGCAGCAACACCGCCGAGTTCACTGCCCCCGCCGCCAGCACCACGACCGGGGCGGACAGCCGCTCCATCCGGCCCGCGCGCAGATATTCGACGGCGGCGATCCGGCCCCCGACCTCGACCAGACGCGACACGCGCGCGCCGGTGATCAGGCTGACGTTGGGATGTTGCAGGGCATGGGCCAGCCCGACGGTTTCGGCATCCATCTTGCCGCCGCAGGTGTCGGGAAAGGCATCCCAAGGCGTCTGACCATGCGCCAGCCAGCGGTCAATATCGACGCCCAAGGGCAGGCTGGACGGCGACAGACCCAGCCCCCGCAGCCGCGCCCGCAGATCCGCGATGGCGGGTTCATCCGGCACCGGGGTAAAGTTGTAGCGTCCGGAATGGGGCGGCTCGCTGGGATCCTGTCCCATGATGCCGCGCACCTGATACAGATCTTCCGCCGCCTGATAAAACGGCTCCAGCACGTCATAGGCAAAGGGCCAGCCGGGGGTTGTGCCGCCCAGATGCCGCATCGGCGCAAAATCCTGCGCCCGGTAACGCATCAGAACCGCGCCATAGAATTTGGAATTGCCACCGGGGTGATAGTAATTGCCGGGGTTGAAGGCGCGGCCTTCGCCGTCCAGCCACATCTCATCCGGGCGGAAATGCCCGCGACCAAAGATCGCCGCCGCATCGCGCGCCTGCGGGCTGTGTTCCAGCCGCTCTCCGCGTTCAAGGATGACGATGCGCCGACCGCTGGGCGCCAAGGCCGCCGCCAGCGTCGCGCCGCCCATCCCCGAGCCGATGATGATGATCTCTGGCCTCACCTGTTGCCCAATCCTATGTGCCGAAATATCCTCAGGTTTTCCCCAAGGTCGTCAGTCCCTTAGTCCCGCACCCAGTTTGCCCGGCTGCGCCCGATGCGCATGGCGACGGTCTTGACCTCCAGAAATTCGTCCAGTCCGTAAGGGCCGATTTCGCGGCCCTGACCACTTTGTTTCATGCCGCCAAAGGTCATTTCTGGAAAGCCGTCCATCCAAGTGTTGGTCCAGATCGTGCCGGCCTGTACCCGGCGCGCAAATTCCAGACAGATGTGGATATTCTCGCTCCACACGCCGGCGCTTAGGCCATAGGCGGCGTCATTGGCCAGCGCGATCGCCTGATCAAGGGTGTCAAAGGTCAGGACCGACAGGACGGGGCCAAACACCTCGTCCCGCGCGATGGCCATGTCGGGGGTGACGCCGGACACCACGGTCGGCTGATAGAATTTCCCCGGCAGTCCGGGCACGTGCAGCGCCCCGCCGCCGATATCCACCGTTGCCCCGGCGGCCACGGCGGCCTGCACATAGCCGTCGATCTTGGCCTGATGCGCGTCCGAGATGATGGCGCCGACCTGCGTGTCGGGATGCAGCGGGTCGCCAAAGGCCACTTTGCGCGACAGGGCCACGACGCGGGCGATTAGATCGGCCGCCACATCGCGGTGCACGATGATCCGGCTGCCGGAATTGCAGCATTCGCCCTGATTGAAATAGACGCCGAAGGTCACGGCATCGGCGGCGCTGGCCATGTCGGCATCGGGAAAGATCACCTGCGGGTTTTTGCCGCCCAGTTCCAGCGCCACCTTTTTCAAGGTGCCCGAGGCCGCCGCCATGATGGATTTGCCCACCGCCGTCGATCCGGTAAAGGTCACCATATCGACGCCCGGATGCGTGGTCAGGGCCGCCCCCACCGGCTGGCCATAGCCCAGAACCACGTTGACCACGCCCGCAGGCAGCCCCGCCTGCACCAGCAGATCGCACAGCATGACCGTGGTGGACGGCGTCATTTCCGACGGTTTCACCACGCAGGTACAGCCCGCCGCCAAGGCAAAGGGCAGCTTTTGCGAAAGGATCCAGAACGGGAAATTCCACGGCGTGATGATCGACACCACGCCGATGGGTTCCTTCAGAACCACGCCCAGCATGTCGGGGCCAAGGGTGTTGTGGCTGTCACCGTGCAGGCTGCGCGCCAGCGCCGCCGCATAGCGCCACAGGTCTGCCGCCCCCGACACCTCGCCCCGCGCTTGCGTGATCGGCTTGCCGGATTCCAGTGTTTCGATCCGCGCCATCGGCTCTGCATTCGCCTCGATCAGGTCCGCGACCCGCAGCAGGACGGCGGCGCGGGCCTTGCCGGACAGGCGGCTCCATTCCCCGGAATCGAACGCGGCGCGGGCGGCGGTGATGGCGGCCCCGGCCTCGGCCTCGCCACCCAAAGCGTTGGTCGAGACGATGATCCCATGCGAGGGCGAGCGGCGGTCAAAGGTCGCGCCGTCGGCGCTGTCGCGCCATGTCCCGCCGATCCAGTGCCGCCCGATCCGGGGCGCATCGGTGATGGCGCCGCCGCCCGCAATGATGGTCATGTCCTGCATTCAAGCCCCCGGAAATTCTGGTTTGCGTTTGGCGCGAAAGGCCGCGACGCCTTCGGTCTTGTCGGCGCTGGCGGCGATCATGCCCGATCCCAGCACCTCGATCATCGCGGCGGTATCTTCGCCCACGGCGGCGTGGATCATGTATTTCGCCACCTCGGTCGCGCGCGGGCTTTGGGTCAGCAGGCGGGTCGCGATGTCAAAGGCCAGCGCGCGCGGATCTTCGGCCACGTCGGCCACAAACCCGATCTGATGCGCCCGCTGCGCCCCGATGCGCCGGCCAAACAGTGCCATTTCCTTCAAGACTGCCTCGGGCAGCAGTCGCGCCAGCCGTTGCGTGCCGGACCAGCCCGGAACGATGCCGACCCCGGCTTCGGGCAGGGCGATGGTCGCCGCCGGGGCCATGACCCGGATGTCGCAGGCCGCCGCCAGTTCCAGCCCGCCACCAAAGGCGTGACCCGACAGCGCGGCAATCGTCGGCATTGGCAAGCGCGCCAGACGGTCGAATATCCGGTGCCCACCCCGCACCCAGTGGCGCGCAAAGTCCGCCGGGGCCAGATCGCCCCAGGCGTTGATATCGGCCCCGGTGCAAAACGCCCGGTCCCCCGTCGCAGTCACCACCACGGCGCGCGCAAGCGAACGGTCCAGCGTCGTGCAATGGCCGTCCAGATGGTCCAGCATTTCAACGGTAAAGGCGTTCAGTTTGGCTTGGTTGTCCAGCCGCAATTCGGCAATCGCATCGTGCCAGATCAGGTGAACCGCGCTCATGGTTGCCACCCCATCGGGCCTTTTGCCAGCAGCGACAGGGGCAGGGTCACGGCATTGTCCGCCACCCGCACCCGGCCATCCGAGGCCGCGACAATGTCACGCGCGGGGTCGATGCCGGGCATGATTTCGACCGCGACCAGCCCCTGATCGGTGGCCCGCATCACGCAGCGTTCGGTGACATAGATCACATCCTGCCCGGTATCCCGCGCCCGCTGACCCGAGAAGGTGACATGTTCCACCGCCTCTACCATCTTGGTGAACTTGCCGGGCTTGGCGACGCGCAGGCCCGCCTCGGTCAGTTCAATTTCGGCCCCGGCTTCGAACCAGCCAGAAAACACGATCTTGCGGGCATGGGCGGTGATATCGACAAACCCGCCGCACCCGGCGGTCAGGTAGGGCTTTTTGCCCAGTTTCGACACGTTCACATTGCCCTGCACATCCTCCTCCATGAAGGACAGGAAGGTCATGTCGAACCCGCCGCCCTGAAAATAGGTGAACTGGTTGGGCGAGGGCATGAAGGCATCGGCATTCGACGCGCAGCCAAAGGCAAAGCCGGTCAGGGGCATACCGCCCACCGCACCCT
>JANNBI010000416.1:0-4588 GCA_031385345.1 Paracoccaceae bacterium
GGCTCCGAAGGATATTCGGGGTTGAACATGTTGCACGAAACGATTTCGACGCGCGATCCGGTGGCGCTGCTGGTGGATGCAGAAAACCTGTCGCATAGCTTTGCTCAAGTCTTATTGGAACAGGCACGGCTATACGGCGTGCCCACGGTGCGCCGCGCCTATGGCAAAGCCAGCAGTGTCGAAGGGTGGGAGGAGTTCGGCTATCGGCTGATGCCAACCCGACCCGGCCGGAACTCCGCCGATCTTTTGCTGTGCGCGCAGGCGATGACCCTTGCACTGCACGAGAACTTTCACACCTTGTTGATTGCGTCCTCGGACGGGGGGTTCGCCTATGTGGTCGAACAACTGCGTGAGTTGGGGCACGAGGTGATCGGGTTGGGCGGACAGCAGACCCAGCCGCACTACCGCAAAACCTGTACACGGTTCGTGGAGCTGCGGCTTTTAGGAGTGGAGCCAAGTCAGACAATCGCCGCTAGTCCGATAGCGCCAATACCAGCCATTTTCGTAGCCACCCAAATCGTTCCTTTGATCAGAAGCATATTGCCGCGCTCCAATCGGGAAGGAAAATGGGGAACCGCAAAATGGATCGAAGCCCAACTTAAGCTGGATAATCCTGATTTTTTGACCGCGCAGTACGGTCACCCCAATCTTGAGTCTCTCTTGCGCGCCGTCAAATACTTCCGCTTAGACGACGCCAACGCAGAATTGAAAATCCAAGATCCCCACCCGAAAGAGCTGCCGCCCCCTCCAATCCCCTCCGCAGAAACGACAACAATTCCCCCTGTTCCGGCTCGATCTGAAAACGCTCACTGAGCGTTTTTCGAGACGTTGCCCAAAAGGCAGCCCAAGCCTTTTCATTTCACCCTTTCCCGCCTAGATTAGAATCATTCCAATCTATGAGGCCCCCATGATCCCCGGCATCTCCTCTCGTCGCCGCTTTTCGGACCTGTCCGAACAGGAAATCCTTGCCCTCGCCATCGCGTCCGAGGAGGACGACGCGCGGATTTACCGGACCTATGCGCAAAGGTTGCGGGGGGATTACGCGGCCTCGGCGGCGGTGTTTGACGGCATGGCGGCCGAAGAGGACCGACACCGCCAGCGCCTGATCGACCTGCACCAGCGGCGCTTTGGCGAGGTGATCCCGCTGATCCGGCGTGAACATGTGGCCGGGTTTTACGCCCGCAAACCGGTCTGGCTGAACGAAACCCTGGGGCTAGAGGCGATCCGCGCCGAAGCGTCCGGGATGGAGCAGCAAGCGGCGGCGTTTTACAGCCGCGCGGCGGCGCGCACCACGGATGCCGCGACGCGCAAACTGCTGGGCGATCTGGCGGCGGCGGAAGAAGCGCATATGCACCATGCCGACGGGCTGGAGGCGCAGCATCTGAACGGCGAGCCCCGCGAAACCGAAGATAAGGGCGCGCGGCGGCAGTTCATCCTGACCTGGGTGCAGCCGGGGTTGGCGGGGCTGATGGACGGGTCCGTGTCCACCCTTGCGCCGATTTTCGCGGTGGCCTTTGCCACGCAGGACACCTGGACGACGTTTCTGGTCGGGGCCGCGGCCTCGGTCGGGGCGGGGATATCGATGGGGTTCACCGAAGCCGCGCATGATGACGGCGTGCTGTCGGGGCGCGGCAGCCCGTGGAAGCGCGGCTTGGCCAGCGGCGTGATGACCATGCTTGGCGGCATGGGCCATGCCCTTCCCTATCTGATTCCGGATTTCTGGACCGCGACATCGCTGGCGGTGGTGGTGGTCTTTGTGGAGCTTTGGGCCATCGCCTGGATTCAGAACCGGTTCATGGAAACCCCTTTCCTGCGCGCGGCCTTGCAGGTCGTGCTGGGCGGTGCTTTGGTGCTGGCGGCGGGTGTGCTGATCGGGGGCGGCTGATGTACAAAAAGGGTGAGGTTTCGTATCAGGCGCTGGCGCTGCCCGACCGGGTGCAACTGGACCCGCAGGCCAGCATCGCGGCGGCGCAGGACTTCCTCGCCTATCTGCGCAAACGCCATTCGGTGCGACAGTTCTCCGACCGCGCCGTGCCGCAGGCGGTGATCGCGGCCTGTATCGCGGCGGCGGGGACGGCGCCTTCGGGGGCCAACCACCAGCCCTGGCATTTCGCCGCGATTGCGAACCCGGCGATGAAGGCGCAGATCCGCGCCGCCGCCGAGGACGAAGAGCGCGCGTTCTATGCGGGCGGCGCGGGCGATGAATGGCTGGCCGCGCTGGAACCCATCGGCACCGGCGTCGACAAGCCGCATCTGACCGATGCGCCCTGGCTGATCGTGGTCTTTGCCCAGCGCTACGGCGTGACCGACGACGGCGCGCGCTACAAGAATTACTACGTTCCCGAAAGCGTGGGCATCGCCACCGGCTTTCTGATTGCCGCCATTCATCAGGCCGGGCTGGTCTGTCTGGAACATACGCCCAACCCGATGAAATTCCTGCCCGACCTCTGCGGACGCGGGCCGCAGGAAAAGGCGGTGATGATCCTGCCGGTCGGCTATCCGGCGGACAATGCCACCGTGCCCGCCGTGGCCAAGCGCAAGAAACCGCTGGACCAGATCATGTCGGTGTTCCCCTAAGGTCGGACGGTCTGGGCGCGCAGATCGGCCATCAACTCGGTCAGGGATTTGATGCTGCGCGGATCGGTCAGGCGGCCTTCGGCGTCAAAGGCATGGGCGCTGTCGGCCAGCATCATTTCCGGGCCGGGCAAGACAAGCGGGCGGAACGGGTTCAGGCACAGGCGCAGCGCATATTGCGCCCGCTCGCCCCCGGCGCGCCCCGCAGCAGCGGACAGGATGGCAACCGGCTTGCCGGTCCAAGGGCCAGGACCGGGCACGCGGCTGACCCAATCCAACGCATTCTTCAGCACCCCGGACAGGGATTTGTTGTATTCCGGGGTCGAGATGACAATGGCATCCGCCGCGCCGATCTGGGCATGCAGCAGGGCCACCTCGGGCGGGATGCCAATCGCCTCCAGATCGCCGTCATACAACGGCAGTCGCAGGTTCGCCTCGGTCACCTTGGCGGGGCCGAACAGACGCACCGCCTCGGCCACCAGCTGCCGGTTGGTCGATGCGGCGCGCAAAGCCCCGCAGATCGTCAGAAGTTTGGGATGAGTCATGGCGGCCTTCACAAAAAGAATTTCAAAAGTACCGGCGCCAAAAGCGCCGTCAGAACCGCGTTCAGCCCCATGCCAAGCCCGGCAAAGGCCCCCGCCGTCGGGTTGACCTGCATTGCCCGCGCCGTACCCAGCCCATGCGCCGCCACCCCCACGGCAAAACCGCGCGCCCGCCAATCCGTCAGCCCCAGCGCGTTCAGCAAGGGCGTGGCCATCGCCGCCCCCAGAATGCCGGTCAGGATAACCAGCACCGCAGTCAGCGTGGGTGACCCGCCGATCTTTTCGGCAATGCCGATGGCGACCGGCGCGGTGGTGGATTTCGCGGAAAGTGAGGCCAGCGCCTCACCCCGCACGCCAAGGGCATAGCCGATGGCAAGGGCAGAAAGGACCGCCGTCAGCGACCCCGCCAGCAGCGCCGCCAGCATCGGCACCAAGGCTTTGCGGACGCGGGGCAGGTTTTCGTACAAGGGATAGGCAAGGCAAACCGTCGCCGGGCCCAGCAGGAAATGGACGAACTGCGCGCCCTCAAAATAGCGCTGATAGGTGGTGTCGGTGATCCACAGCAAACCCGCCAGCAGCACCACGGCGATCAGCACCGGATTGACCAAAGGCGCGCGGTTGGCGGCGCGGTAGCACAGATCCCCGACCGAATAGGCCGCCAGCGTGGCGGTCAGCCACAGCAGCGGCGCGCGCGACAGATAGACCCAGATCTCTGCGATGTCAGTCATCGGTGTTGCCGGTGGCGCGCGCAACTGCGGCAAAAACCAGCGCCCCGGCGGTGATCGATAAAGCGGTCGAGACGACCAGCGCCACCAAGATCGCCGGCCCCTGCCCGCCCAAGGCACCGACATGGCCGACCACACCCACCCCCGCCGGCACAAACAGCAGCGACAAATGGCCAAGGATGCCGGTGGCGACCGGGCGGATCAGTTCGGCAAAACGCGGGACGTATCGCAGCGCCAGCACCATCAGGATCATGCCCAGAACCGGGCCGGGGATCGGCAGCGCCAGCGTGCGCGACAGGGTTTCGCCCGCAAGTTGGGCAGCAAGGATGGCAAGAAGGGCATGGATCATGGCGGGCCTGCGTTGGGGTCGCCGTCATGCTGCGCTGATCGGGGGGGATTGGTCAATGCGGGGAAAAGCGGGCCGGGCGCTGTCGGGCGGCCAAAGGACCAAAAGGTGCGAAACCCCGGACAAAGGCTCTGGGCCAGCTGCCCCAGCCCAATCAAATGATTGTCCCATTGCGTGGCCGATGTGGCCAGCAGACCCAGCCCCTTTTCCTCACAGGGCCAGATCCCGCCCTGCCCATCTGTCGCCATCAGCGCCCCCGCCACCGAGGCAACCGCGGAGGATCGAAGATCCGAACCCCTACCCCAGCCCAATCAAATGATTGTCCCATTGCGTGGCCGATGTGGCCAGCAGACCCAGCCCCTTTTCCTCACAAGACCAGATCCCGCCCTGCCCATCGGTCG
>JANNBI010000452.1:0-10122 GCA_031385345.1 Paracoccaceae bacterium
AGTCTGACCCTTCTGCGCCGCTTCATATTGGGCGCGCGCGGCCTTCACCTCGGCGCGGTCCGACACTTCTGGCACGCCGACGTCCCACCAACTGCCCCCGGCCTCGGTCGAATGCCAAGGATCACTGTCGATCACGATGACCATCGGACGATCGGCGGTCTTGGCCTTGGCCAGCGCCGCCTCCAGTTCGGCAATCGACCCGGCCTTGACGGCAATCGCCCCCATCGAGGCGGCATGGGCGACAAAATCGATCTGGGCGGCGTTCACATGATAGCTGTCATCCAGCATGTTGTTGAAGCCAGCCCCCCCAGTGCCGCGCTGCAACCGGTTGATGCAGCCATAGCCCCGGTTGTCGGTCAGCACCACGGTGAAGGCCAGCCCCATCATCACCGCCGTCGCCAGTTCGGAATTGGCCATCATATAGCTGCCATCGCCCACCATGCAGATCACATCCGCCTGCGGTTTGGCCATCTTGATCCCCAAGGCCCCGGCAATTACATATCCCTTGCAGGAAAATCCGTATTCCATATGATAGCCGCCTTGGGCCGCATCCCAGATCTTGTGCAATTCGCCCGGCATGGTGCCGGCAGCCCCCATGATAATGGTGGCGGCGCTGGCGCTTCGTTGGACAGCGCCGATCACCTGCCCGTCGGTGGGCAAAGCATTGACGTCGCCGGGCTTGGCCTTTTCTGCCGCCGTCGCAGCCAGCCAGTCAGATTTTAGCCGGGCATCGGGCGCCCACTTCTGCGATCCCAATGCCAGATCAAAGGCTTGCAGCGCGACCTTCGCGTCGCTGACCAGGTTGACCGCGCCATGTTTATAGGCGTCATAGGCCTGCACATTGACCGACAACAACCGCATTTCGGGGTTCTTGAAGATCGACCACGACCCGGTGGTGAAATCCTGCATCCGGGTGCCAAGCGCCAAAACCACATCCGCCTGACCGCACAGACTATTCGCGCTGGTCGATCCGGTCACGCCCACGGGGCCGAAATTCATCGGATGATCATGTGCCAGCACCGATTTTCCGGCCTGGGTTTCCACCACGGGAATGCCATGCACGGTGGCAAAGGCGGCCAATTCAGCCTCCGCGCCGGAGTACAGCGCGCCGCCCCCGGCCACGATCACCGGGTTTTTGGCGGATTTCAGCAGGGCAATCGCCGCCGCCAGTTCCTGCGCGTCCGCTTCGGGACGGCGGATTTTCCAGACCTTCGGGGTGAAGAAGGCCACGGGGTAATCGAAGGCTTCGGCCTGCACATCCTGACAGAAGGCCAGTGTCACCGGGCCACAGTCCGCCGGGTCCGTCATCACCCGCAAGGCGCGCGGCAGGGCGGTCAGCAGATGTTCAGGCCGCGAAATCCGGTCGAAATAGCGCGAGACGGGGCGGAAGCAATCATTGGCCGACACGGTGCCGTCCTGAAAATCCTCCACCTGTTGCAGCACCGGGTCGGGGGCGCGGCTGGCAAAAATATCGCCGGGAATGAACAGGACCGGCAGGCGGTTGGCATGGGCAAGGGCGGCAGCCGTCACCATATTGGTCGCCCCCGGCCCGATGGAAGAGGTCACCGCCATCGCCCGACGCCGGCGCGAGGCCTTGGCAAAGGCAATCGCGGAATGCGCCATCGTCTGTTCGTTATGGCCGCGCCAGGTCGGAAACACGTCGCGGTGGGCATACAAGGCCTCACCTATTCCGGCGACATTGCCATGACCAAAGATCGCCCAGATGCCTTCGATAAAGCGGTCGCCCTCGTCAGTCATCTGCACGGAAAGCCAGCGCACCATGGCTTGGGCGGCGGTCAGACGGATGGTGGTCATGGCTTGGCTCCTGTCGTGCGGGCTTGGTCCCAGATGCCGCAAAGGCGGCGGTAATTTTCGGCCATTGTGGCCACGGCGGTGGCGGCGTCAACGTCGCCAGCCAGATAGGCGCGGCCCATGTCGGCATGGATGGTGCGACCGACGGCAAAGCCTTTGACCAGCGGAAAGGGCGCCGCCAACCGGAAGGACGCGGCAAGATCGGCCTCACTTTGGCCCAGACCCAGGATCACGATGCCCTGCACATGGGGATCGCGGGCTTCGATCGCAGCACAGGTCGCGGCCCAGGCTTCGGTGGTCTGCATCGGTTCCAGCTTCCACCAATCGGGGTAGATGCCGATGTCGTAAAAGCGGCTGATCAGCTTGGCTGTGGTCAGATCATCGATGAGCCCCACCTTGGACGGGATGACTTCCAGCAGCATTTCCAGACGGTTACGCCGACAGGCGCGGAAAAGACGGGTGATTGTCGCCTCTTGCGCCGCGCGCATTTCGGTCGCGTCATCGGGGTGGCAAAAGCACAGAACCTTGACGACATGCTCCAGCGGCCATTCAGAAAGACCGCCGAAATCGGGCCCAAGTTCAGGTTCCAGCGTCAGCGGGCGCGACCCGGGCCATTCCACCGGACGCCCGATCCACAACCCCTGCCCCGCCGCCTTGTGCAGCGCCGCCTTGCCCAACCGGTTGTCGCACAGCAAGCCATAGCCGGGGCGGCCTTGCGACACTTGCAAGGTCGCCTCAAGGCACAACTCTTTGAACTGGCTGATCTTTTCCGGCGTGGCGCCCGGAAGGTCCTCCAGTTGAGAGCGGTGGTCATAGGCGAAAGCCCGAACTTCGGGCCATTGTTTGCGCCGGTTGGTGGACCAGTGGATCTGCTCCAGTGCTGCATCATGGCGCAGCGCGGGGGTGACGATGCCGCGGTTCAGGAAGAACTGAAGCTCGGTCCAGGACGGATAGGCGGGGGTGCAGCCGTGGCGCGACACCGCGAAGGCCCCGCAAACATTGGCATATTTCAGCGCGGTCGGCCAATCTTCGTCGTCCATCCAGCCCTTGACCAGACCGGACATGAACCCGTCCCCCGCCCCCAAAACATTGAACACCTCGATCGGGAAACCGGGGCCGGATTGCCCCTCGTCCAGCGAGTCAGGGATGGCAGCGGTAAAGGCCACCGCCCCTGCCGCCCCGCGTTTGCACACCAAAGTGGCGTTGGACACCGCCCGAACCGCCCGCAGCGCCGCAATCGTATCGGTGGAACCGCCGGCAATATGGAATTCTTCTTCTGTTCCGACGATCAGATCAAAGTGGTGCAGGGTGGTTTGCAGCTTGGCCGTGACCGCGGCGGATTCGATGAACCGACTTTCGCCGTCGCCATGCCCGGCCAGACCCCATAGGTTGGGACGATAGTCGATGTCCAAAGCGGTGCGCGCGCCGTGTTGCCGCGCAAGGGTCAGCGCCTTCAGCACCGCCGCCGCCGTGCGCGGGTTTGACAGATGCGTGCCCGTGGCCACCACCGCGCGCGATGACGCGATGAAGCCTTCGTCAATGTCGTCCTCGCACAGGGCCATGTCAGCGCAGTTTTCGCGGTAAAAGATCAGCGGGAACTGATGTTCATCCCGAATCCCCAACAAAACCAACGCGGTAAGACGGTCCGGATCAGTCTTGACGCCCTGCACATCGACGCCTTCACGGGCCAGTTCTTCGCGGATGAAGCAGCCCATATGTTCATTCCCGACGCGGGTGATCAGGGCGGATTTCAGGCCCAGCCGCGCCATACCCGCCGCCATATTGGTCGGGCTGCCGCCGATATATTTCTGGAACGACCCCATATCTTCCAGCCGCCCGCCCACCTGCGCGCCGTAAAGATCCACCGAGGATCGCCCAATCGTGATCACATCCAGACGTTTCATCGCGGTTCCTTCGGTTTGGAAAGCGAGGCCCTGCGCCACGGCGAGACTCACTTAGCCGATCAGTTTTGGAATATTTATTCTATTTTGGTTAAAAGCAAAAGCGATTTTTCAATCCCGCGCCGACCCCACCGCCACCGCCACCGCCATGGCCATCGCAAGTGTCGCGGACAGGGACCGGAAGGCGCCAAAATCCACCTCTGGCACGGTCAGAACGGCATCGGCAGATTTAGCGAGCGGGCTGGTAAGACGATCGGTCAGCGCCACGACCGACAGGCCACGGCCGCGGGCATCCTGGGCAAGGGTCAGGGTTTCTTCGGAATAAGGCGCGAAGGTTATGGCCAAAAGCGCATCCCCGGGGCGCAGGGCAAAACGGTGATCCAACTTGCCCACGCCGTCGTGCAGCATGGCCGGAACGTCCATTTTTTCAAACACATAGGCCAGATAACAGGCCACCGGAAAGGCGCGGCGCAAACCGATAATATGAATGGTTTCGGCCGCAGACAGGATCTGAACCGACTGGGCCAAAACCCCCTCGTCAACCGAAGTGGCAAGGGATTCCAGCGACAGGCGGCCCGCCTCGATGAATTCGGCCAACAAGGCGGTCGGGCTGCCCGCGCCGCCGTCTTTCAGGTTTTTCAGCCGGGTGGAATAATCCGGCCAGCCCGGCGCGTAGGCGCCGCGAAACAGTCGCTGCATTTCGGAAAAGCCCGAGAATCCAAGGATCTGGCAAAACCGCATCAAGGCCGAGGGCGGCACATCGGCCCCTGCCGCCAGATCGGCCACGGTTGACACCGCGATCCGGTCGGTGTTAGCGGCGATGTAATCGGCACATTGGCGCAGACGGCGGGGCAGATCGTCGATCACCTCGGTCAAACGATCGCGAAATTCTTCCACCGTTGCGGGGGCTTGCACGGCGTCATTCACGTCAGAAAACCCCATCAGACCCCCATTCCAGCGCCGGACCAGCACATCAGAACGTGCAGGCTAACAAAGTGGAACAAATATTCCAAGCCTTAAACCGTCTTAGGGTCGCGGTTGGGGATAGCGGCTGGTCAACGCCGCCTCGATCGCCGGGGGCACGAATTTTGACACATCGCCGCCCAGCCGCGCGATTTCCTTGACCAGTTTCGACGCGATGGCCTGCCGACGGGCATCGGCCATCAAGAACACCGTCTCGACCGAGGAATCCATGGCGCGGTTCATGCCAACCATTTGAAATTCATACTCAAAATCCGCCACGGCCCGCAGCCCCCGGATGATGACCGACGCCCCGACATCCCGCGCGCAGGCGATCAGCAGATTTTCAAACGGATGCACCACGATTTCGCCGCCGAATTTTGCGGTTATGGGGGCGCATTCGGCCTCGACCATGGCGACCCTTTCTTCAAGCGTGAACAAGGGGCCTTTGTCGCGGTTGATCGCGACGCCGATCACCAGCCGGTCCACCAGCAACAGCGCGCGCTGGATGATGTCGATATGGCCCAGCGTGATCGGGTCAAAGGTGCCGGGGTATAGGCCAATCCGCATCGGACGCTCCGTATCTGTGCTGCGTCACGCAACATTATTGCGCGAACCAAGGCAAGGCCAAATTTCGGGCAGTTGCGGGCGTTAAAAGCCCTTGATCATGCCTTCCAGCGCGTCCTTTTCCATCGACAATTCGGACAGCCGCGCCTTGACCACATCGCCGATGGAAATCAGGCCGATCAGCAACCCGTCTTCGACCACCGGAATATGGCGGAACCGTCCGTCCGTCATCTTTTGCAGCACATTGTCGGTGGGTTCGGACCGGGTGCAGGTCACAACCCGCGCCGTCATGATCGATTTGACGGGTTCGCCCAGACAATCCGCGCCGCGCCTACCGATTTCGCGCACGATATCCCGTTCGGACACGATCCCGGCCAGGGTTTTGCCATCTTCCGAGATCACCAGCGCGCCGATCTTCTTTTGACTCAACATTTCGGCGGCCTTGGCCACGGTCAGGCTGGGCGACACCGTCACAACCCCTTCGGACCCTTTGGATTTCAGGATTTGGCTGACAAGCATGGTGTTCCTCCCACGGTTTCCCTTGTTGTCGATAGAATGGTTAGCCCGGCGCAAGATTCTGTCAATGACCATCTGAAATCCAAGGCGAATTACCGAACGGCTGATTCCAATCGTGCCATTTCGGACCGTGCGTGCCGGATCAGCAGGTCGGCAAAGCGGTTCAGGCGAGCAACGCGGGTGTCGTCGGCATGGCGGATCAGCCAGAAGCTGCGGGTCAGGTGGATCTGATCGGCCAAGACGCGCTGCAATTCGGGCGCTGCGGGCAGGGCAAAATCATGCACCACCCCCACCCCTGCCCCGGCGCGCAGAAAGTTCAGTTGAACCGAGACAGAGTTGGAGGCCAAGGGCGGCGGCGTCACGCCAATTTCGGCCAGATAGTCCAGTTCCTTGTCGAAAATCATGTCGGGGATATAGCCGACAAAGCGGTGATGCTTCAGATCCTGCGGTCCGGTGATCGGCGGGTGGCTGGCCAAATAGTCGCGTGAGGCGGCCAGATGCAGGTGATAATCGGTCAGCTTTTGCACGGTCAGACGGCCGGCATCGGGACGCGAGACGGCGATGGCCATATCCGCCTCGCGTTTGGACAGGTTGAAGACGCGGGGCAAGGCGACGATCTGCACCTCCAGCCCGGGATTGTCGTCGCAGATACGCGCCAAAATTTGCGGCAGCAGGTAATTGGCGCAGCCATCCGGCGCGCCGATGCGGATCTGTCCGGTCAACCCCTCGGGGCCAGACAGCGCTTGGCCTGCGTGCAAAAATGCCGCTTCGGCCTGTTCGGCATGGGGGATCAGGCGGCTGCCGGCATCCGTCAGGGAATAACCTTGGGGAGATTTCTGAAACAGGCGCGCGCCAAGGCCATCTTCCAGCCGGGCAATCCGACGGCCCACGGTGGCCGGATCAATTTTCAACCGCTTGCCCGCGCCGGACAGGCTTTCGCTGCGCGCGACGGCCAGAAAGATGCGCAGATCGTCCCAATCCATGCCGCCACTCCCTGCAAAAATGCAAAACCCCTTTGCCATATTGCCGCTTTGTCGGGCGATTTTGCAATGGTAGAAGCTGGCAACCAAAGGGAGAATGGCGATGAAAGAAATCGGTCACTGGATCAACGGCAAAATGGTTGCGGGCACGTCGGGGCGCTTTGCCGATGTGTTCAACCCGGCCACGGGCGAGGTTCAGGCCCGCGTGGCGCTGGCCACCAAGGCCGAACTTGACGCCGCCACCGCCGATGCGGCGCAGGCCCAGATCAAATGGGGCGCGACCAACCCGCAGCGCCGCGCTCGCGTGATGATGGAGATGGTCCGCCTGATCAACCGCGACATGCAAAAGATGGCCGAGGTTCTGTCGGCTGAACATGGCAAAACCATCCCCGATGCCAAAGGCGATATCCAGCGCGGGCTGGAGGTGATCGAATTTTGCATCGGCGCGCCGCAGATGCTGAAGGGCGAATTTACCGACAGCGCCGGTCCGGGGATCGACATGTATTCGATGCGCCAGCCCGTCGGTGTGGCGGCGGGCATCACGCCCTTCAACTTTCCCGCGATGATCCCCCTGTGGAAAATGGGCCCGGCGCTGGCCTGCGGCAACGCGTTCATCCTGAAACCGTCAGAGCGTGATCCTTCTGTGCCCTTGATGCTGGCCGCGCTGTTCCAAGAGGCTGGTCTGCCCGACGGCGTGTTGCAGGTGATCAACGGCGACAAGGACTCGGTCGATGCGATTCTGGATAACCCGTTGATTTCGGCCATCGGTTTTGTCGGATCGACGCCGATTGCCGAATATATCTATGGCCGGGGTTGTTCGAACGGCAAGCGCGTGCAGTGCTTTGGCGGGGCCAAGAACCACATGATCATCATGCCGGATGCCGATCTGGATCAGGCGGCGGATGCGCTGATCGGGGCGGGCTATGGGGCGGCGGGCGAACGCTGCATGGCGATTTCAGTGGCTTTGCCGGTGGGTGAAAAGACCGCCGACGCGCTGATCGCCAAGCTGATCCCGCGCATCGAAAAGCTGAAGGTTGGTCCCTATACCAGCGGCGATGACGTGGATTACGGTCCGGTCGTGACCGCTGCCGCCAAGGCCAATATCCTGAAACTCGTCGAATCGGGCGTGGCGCAGGGGGCGAAACTGGTGGTCGATGGGCGCGGGTTCAAGCTGCAAGGCTATGAAAACGGCTTTTTCGTCGGCCCGCATCTGTTCGACCATGTCACCACCGACATGGATATCTACCGCAAGGAAATCTTTGGCCCGGTGCTGTCGACGGTGCGCTGCGACAGCTATGAGCAGGCGCTTGGCTATGCGATGGACCACGAATACGGCAACGGCACCGCGATCTATACCCGTGACGGCGACACGGCGCGCGACTTTGCCAACCGGGTCAATGTGGGCATGATCGGGATCAACGTGCCGATCCCGGTGCCGCTGGCCTATCACACCTTTGGTGGCTGGAAAAAATCGTCCTTTGGCGACCTGAACCAGCACGGGCCGGACGCATTCCGGTTCTATACCCGTACCAAAACCATCACAGCGCGCTGGCCATCGGGCATCAAGGAAGGTGCAAGCTTGAATTTCAAGCAAATGGACTGACAGTATTGGCGCGCCTGACCCCGGTCCGGCGCGCCATTATTGCAAGGTGCCGATTTTGCCCGTGTCATTCAAAATCTTGCCGCAGCGGCAGCTCATCCTGTTTTCCTATTCCGGATTGGTGGGGCTGCAAGAGGCGACCGATGCGGTCGGCGCCTGTGCGCGCCATCCCGATTATCGGCCCTGGCAGCGGCAGTTCTGTGACCTGTCGCGCGTCACCAGGGTAGAGCGTGATTTTCCCAAACTGATGAAAATGCAGGCCAAGATCGTTGAGGATCTGCAATCGGACGGCAACGACCTGATCGTGGTGTTCTATGCGCCGACGCAGGTGGGTCAGATCCTGGCCCATACGGCGCGCAAATCCTGGGACGGGTTGAACGCCGTGATCGTGTTGATCCACGACGATGAGGCCGAGGCTTTGGCGCTGCTGGGTCTGCCGGAAACCAGTCTGTCGGATCTTGTGCTGGGCAATGCCGCGTCGGTTTAGACCGGACCAAAACGCAACAGGACGCGACCGGAAATGCGATCACGTCCTGAGGTGTTTAGATCCCGGGTGCCAAGATAGACAGCCGGTGGTTGGGATTGTGCAGGCCGCCGAGGAAAATCCTGGGCGGCCTGACGGGATCTTAGGCCGTTTTGCGCTTGCGCATCACGGTCAGGCCACCCAAGGCGCCCAACAGCAGCAGGCCAGCAGCCGGCAGCGGCACGGCAGAGGGGATGCCCAGATCGTCGAAACGAACGTTGCCGCCCGTCGAGGTGAAGGTGATCGATGTCACGTCGGAGAAGCCGAACAAGGACGTAAGGTCGATGACGGTGTCCGAAAGGGACATGCCAAGCACCAGCAGACCACCAAGGTTTGTGGTGATCGTAAGCACGGAGTTCGCTCCCAAGGCTTTGAACCAGATCGAGTCTAGCGAGAAGAGTTCGGCCGTAATGCTGGTCAGCGTCGTGGTTTCATTCCGGTTCAGCGCGCCGCATTCTGGGCCCGACGATGACGTGCAATTGCCGTCAACAATGCGAACATCGGTCCCGAAGATCAAACCATCTTCGGCGTAAGTGCCGCCACCTTGAGCGCCCGCATCGGTGAAGTCGATCGTGGCAGCTGTCGCGGACGTTGCCATCATGGCCATCAGCGCCAATGCCGAGAGAGACAATATTGATTTCATAGTAAACCTCCAAATCGGTATGAACCTGCCTTATTTAGACCACATTTTGCCGCGATCCGCCATAAAATTTCGAAAATATGCGCGAAATCCGGTCATTTATCGTGAATCTGCGCAAAAATGCACAATTAAAGATTGCGTATAAAAATTGCACTCTGCCTAAAGTTGCTACTGTAGAAAATTCGGAAACAATCACAAATATTTGTTTACAAAAAGAAAGTCCCGACCAAACACTGATTCGCCGGTCATAGGACTGGCCCCGCGGCGGGCCAGTCGCTGGCCCGGCCTATTCAGCCGCCACCCTCCGGGGCTTCAACATCCCCTTCAGGTAGCGCCCGGTATGGCTTGCCTCGACCTTGGCCACGGCTTCGGGCGTGCCGACGGCCACGATCTCTCCACCGCCATCCCCACCTTCGGGACCGATGTCGATCAGCCAGTCGGCGGTCTTGATCACGTCCAGATTATGTTCGATCACCACAACGGTATTGCCCTGATCGACCAAAGAATGCAGCACTTCCAACAGCTTGCGCACGTCTTCGAAGTGAAGTCCGGTCGTCGGTTCGTCCAGGATATACAAGGTGCGACCGGTGGCGCGGCGCGACAATTCCTTGGACAGCTTCACG
>JANNBI010000465.1:0-10660 GCA_031385345.1 Paracoccaceae bacterium
CGCTAGCAGCTCCACAAACCCAACGTCCTCCATACTGCGCTCCCCATGGACTCCCACTGACATCTCCCGTGTAAATCTCCACGGAAAGCGCAATCGCAACCTACAGATTCAGCAGGAAGGTGGGGCCAGAACAGCGCTTACGGATCAGTCAGCGCTACCAGAAACCAGCGTGCGGTTCCCTCGCCTCATCCTCCAAAATCGGGCCGATTACAGTGGTCGGGTGGCCGGGGCAGCTGCCGAACACCGTGGTGCAGCGCAGGTTCAGGACCGGCGGCGTCGGATTATCGGCACTGGTGCACATGTCCACAAGCGCGGTTTCTGGCAGACCGTAAACCACGGCCCGCACGCCGGTCCAAAAGGTCGCTCCAGCGCACATCGCGCAGGGTTCCGTGCTGGTAACCATAACCAGGCGACCCAATTCATCCGGCCCAAAGGTGCGTGAGGCGGTGCTGATCAGGTTCTGTTCGGCATGGCAGGTCACGTCATGATGTTCACCGACGGTGTTTTCCGCCTCTAGCACGATGGTGCCGTTCAGATCGCACAGCAGCGCCCCAAACGGATGATTGCCCTTCGACCGCGCAGACTGCGCCAAGGCGATGGCGCGGCGCATCAGGCCGGGAAGGTCAAGGTTTTCAACGTTTTGCGTCATGGGCATTTTAGGCACCTGTTGATTGTTCACGATTGGGCATTGATTGTGGGGGGGCAGCGCAGGGCGTCTGCCGCGGCTGATATTGGCGCGGAATTCTGCGTCGGTCTATAGGTTTGGTTGCGGCGAAGCCCCGGCAGCCCGGCATGAAAACGGGCGCCCGTTGCGGGGCGCCCCTCCTTTTCAGATCGACCCGTGGCGCGGGTTACATCTTGCCCCAGATCGCGGCATAGGCCTCGCGGTAGCCATTCTGCGGATCAAACTGGTTGCTGTCGCCCATGGCTTTCAGCCCCTCTTCGGTCACCAAAGCCGGGGCGGTGACGTAGCCGGAACAAGCCTCGCCGGACACGGCGCGGTTCAACTCGTCCACCAACTGCCAGCCTTGCAGGTTCAACGGCTCAGCCACGGTAATCGCTTGATACTGGCCGGACCGGATGCGCTGGAACGCCGCTTCGGACCCGTCACCAGCCGAACCGGCCTTTGGCGCGCCCTTGCCGTCGATGCCTGCCGCCGCAAGGGCCGGACCCATGAAGTCGAAATACAGATCGTTGATCGCCAGCGAATGCGTCCATTGATCGCCGTATTTCTGCAACAACGAAGTGGTCAGCGGGCCCATCCGGGTGGAGGTGTCGGCAATCGGCGTATCAACATATTCCAGCACCGTGCCGCCCATATCCTCGATGGTTTTCTTGATCCGGTCGGCCTTGTCGATGGCGATCTGATAGGTGCTGTCGGTAAAGATGATCGCCCCCACCTTGTCGCCACCGTCCGCCATCGCCCATTTCGCTGCCGTCTCGGACACGGTCATCGCATCGGTAGAGACGTTGGCAAAAATACCGCCCGGCGCGTCGCAACCGATCTTCGGCCCCGAATGCCAAGACACCATCGGCACGCCCGCCGCCGCCACGCCTTCGATGGCGGCCTGCTGTTCGACGGCGTCAAAACCGTTGATCACGATGCCGTCCGGTTGCAGGGCCATGGCCTGACCAAAGGCCGCCGTCCGCCCCTGAACCGAGCCTGCGCCGTCCAGAACCCGCACGGTCCAGCCGATTTTCGCGGCGGCCTCTTCGACGCCCGTCGTGACGCCCAGAATGCCGCCGTTTTTCAGATCGGCGGCCAGCACGACGATGGTCTTGCCCTCGGCGGCTTTGGGTCCGCTGGTGGGTCCGTCAAAGGCCATGTCCTGCGCAAACGATGGCAGCGCGAAGCTGGCGATCATCGTGCTGGCCAGCAGGGCCTTGATAAATGTACGTTTCTGCATGGTCGTTCCTCCGGTTTTTTTGGTTGTGGTCACTTGCGCGCGGCGCCTTTTTTGCGCTGTGCGTATCCCGCGATGCCGATGGCGATCAGCAAAGTAGAGCCGTTGAACAGCGGTTCGACCCAGAAGGAACCGCCGAATTGTTGGATGCCAGAGATTCCGACCGCCAGAATGACGACACCGATGATGGTGCCCCAGACGTTGACGCGCCCCGGTTTGATGGTGGTAGAGCCCAGAAAGGCCCCGACGAGTGCTGGCAACAGAAACTCCAGCCCGACCGAGGCTTGGCCGATGCGCAGCTTCGATGCCAGCAAAACCCCTGCCAAAGCCGCCAAAGTGCCCGAGGCGACGAAGGCCCCGACGACGAATTTGCGGGTCGGGATGCCGTTCAGCTCCGCTGCTTTCTGGTTGGCGCCGATGGCGTACAGGTAGCGCCCGATGGGGGTGTATTCCAGAACCACCCACATGATCAGGCTGATCGCCAACACGTAGAAGCCGGTGATCGGCAGGCCCAGAACCCATTGACCGCTAAGCAGAAAGAAGGCGGGGTCCAACTCTCCAACCACTTGACGGCCGCCGGAATGCCATAGCGCGATGGCGTAAAGGACCGTGCCGGTGCCAAGCGTGGCGATGAAGGCGTCGATCTTGGCGACCTCGACCAGAAGGCCGTTCAACACGCCAGTGATCGCGCCCAAGGCGATTACGATCAGCACGGCCAAGGGCCATGGCACGCCGTAATTGACCTGCAAGGATATGGCGAGGATGTGCCACAGCACGATGCCGTAGCCCACCGTCAGATCAATCCGGCCTGCCACCATCGGGATCATCGCGGCCAGCGACAACAGGGCGATGATGGATTTGTCCGAAAGGATGGCGCGCAGGTTCAGGACGGTCGGAAAGGTGTTGGGCAGCAGGATGGAAAACAGCGCGATCAGCGCCACGGTCAGGATCACCAGACCATAGACCGGCGCCAGACGGATCAGGCGCTGCGCCCGCGTCAGCCCGGCCAATTCGTCGCGGGTCGGTTCCAAGGCGTCTGACTGGATCGAATTCATTGTGGCCTACTTTTGATTTTATGCGGCCTGATCCCCGGCCGAAGCGGCCTGGATCAGCGTTTCGGTGGACAGGGCGACGCCCCGCAGTTCCGTCACCACCTGACCGCGGCTGAACACGATGGCGCGGTGGCAGATGTTGGCGACTTCTTCAAAATCGGTAGAGACGATCAGCACCCCCATGCCCGAGGCGAGGGCCTGAAACAGCAGATGATAGATTTCAGCCTTGGCGCCGACATCGACGCCTGCGGTGGGATCTTCGGCAATCAGCAGGCGGCGTCCGGTATCCAGCCAGCGGCCCACGACAACCTTTTGCTGGTTGCCGCCCGACAAAGCCTCGATCGCGAGGGTCGGGTCATTCGGGGCCACACCGACGCGCGCACCCAGTCCGCGCGCCATGGCATTTTCGGACTTTGGCGACAGGAAGGACCGCAGGCGGCGGCCTGTGGCGGCAGGGTTGAGAAAGCTGTTTTCGCGGATGGTCAGCGCCGGGGCCACCGATTCCACCACGCGGTCACGGGCCACAAACCCCACGCCCGAGGCCATGGCCTGCCGGGGTGACGACAGGTCTGGCGTCCGGCCTTCCAGCGAAACCGTGCCGCTGTGGGGTTCCAGACCGAACAGCGCGCGGCCAATATCCTCGTGGCCGGCGCCGCGCAGACCGACCAGACCGACCATCTCGCCGCGCCGGATGTTGAAATTGACCGGACCGGCCTTGCGGGTGGTCAAGGCCGCGACGCGCAGCAGTTCGGGGCCGTCCTGCACATCGGGGCGGTCAATCTCACGGGTTTTGCGGCCGACGATCAGGCTGACCAGATCCTCGGCATTGGTATGGGCGATGTCGCGCATCCCGACCATCTGCCCGTCGCGCAGCACCGCCACCCGGTCCGCGATCTGAAACACCTCGTCCAGACGGTGCGAGACATAGATCATGCCAACGCCCTTGGCGCGCAGGGGCCGCAGGGCGGCAAACAGACGTTCCACCTCGTCGGCGGGCAGGCTGGCGGTGGGTTCATCCAGCACCAGAAAATCGCATTCGACGGCCAGCGCGCGGGCGATGGCGACCAGCGATTTTTCGGTGCGTGTCAGGCTGGAGATGCGGGCCGTAGGTTCAAATTCGGCATCGACCCGCGCAAGGGCCTTGCGGGCCAAGGTTTCGGTCGCAGGCCAGTCGATGCGCCCGCCGCGTTTGGGAAAGCCGACGGCGAGGGCGATGTTTTCGGCCACGCTCATCCATTCGATCAGGCCCAGATCCTGATGGATGAAGGCCACGGCCTGCTTGGTCGAGATTTTGCTGCCGACATGTCTGTACAGCGCGCCGTCCACGGTGACCTGCCCGGAATCAGGGGTGTGAATGCCGCCAAGTGTCTTGATCAGAGTTGATTTTCCGGCCCCGTTTTCACCCAGCAGGGCCACGATTTCCCCCCGGTTTACCCGCAGCGACACGCCGCGCAAAGCCTTGGTCCCACCAAAGCTTTTGACGATCGAGTCAAAAAACAGGCCGTCCGTATTTGGCAAAACCCGTCCCCCCTGACCGATCCGCAGCCGGATTAGGTTACCGGTAACGTCGCATCCTTCGAGGATTCGTCCCCAAAGTCAAGATGCAAGGTATCGATAACAAGCTTGGCCCTTGCGCAGGTCGTCGCGCGGCGGATAACTGGGGGTATGACAAAGCGCGGCAAACCCGGACTTGAGGATATTGCGCGGACCCTTGGCGTGTCCAAGATGACGGTAAGCCGCGTTTTGCGCGGGGCCACGGGGTTTTCCGAGGTGACGCGCGACCGGGTTTTGCAAGAGGTGGCGCGCACGGGTTATCTGCCGAACCGGCTGGCGGCGGCGTTCGGGCCGTCGGGGTCGTCAACGCTGATCGGGGTTTGCGTGCCGCGTCTGACCTCGCCCTTGTTCGGGTCGGTGCTGGAATCGCTGAACCATTCCTTGGCGCGTTTGGGCTATCAGACCATGATCGGATCGCATAACCAACTGCCCGAAGAGGAAGAGGTCTGGCTGCGCACCCTTGCCTCTTGGAAACCGGCGGCGGTGGTTCTGGCGTCGCGGATGCATTCCACCGGTACGCTGGCGCTGCTGCGGGATATGGGCGTGCCGGTGGCCGAAATCTGGGATCTGACGACAAAGCCGATTGATCTGGCCATCGGGTTTTCGCATTTCGACAACGGGCTGGAAATGGCGCGCTGCATGACGGCTGCGGGGCGCAAACGCATTGGGTATGTCGGCGCGCTGGGAAATCGCAATACCTCGGGTCACTTGCGATTCCAAGGGTTTACGCGGGGGCTGGCCGAGATTGGCATGACCCTGACCGCCGAAGAGCATCTGCATGATCAGCCGGGGTTTTATGCGGGCTATTACGGCACGGAAACCATGTTGTCGCGCAATGTCACGCTGGATGCGATCTATTACCACGACGACGAAATGGCGATTGGCGGGCTGGCCTATCTGACGCGGATCGGGCTGCGCGTGCCCGAGGATATCGGTGTGGCGGGCTGGGGCGGGATGGAGGCGGCGTCGATCCTGCCGCGCCGCCTGACCACGACCGCGATCCCGACGGCGCGGCTGGGCAAGATCGTGGCCGAGGCGGTGGTCAGCCGTTTGCGCGGCGATCCGGTGGCCGAGGTGACGATCATTCAGACCCGGCTGGTGCCGGGATCGACGATCTGACCAGATCACGTCGCGCCCCAATCACTTTGCGCCGGAAAAGCTGATCTGCACCTTCATCGCGCGGCTGCGGTCGCTGGCGGTTTCAAAGGCGGCCAGCGCATCGGACAGGGCAAAGGTCTGGGTGATCAGGGGTTTGACATTGATCAGGCCCTTTTGCATCAGGCTGACCCCGGTGGCAAATTCCTGATGAAAGCGGAAAGATCCCTTTAGCGTCAGCTCTTTGGCGGTCATCGCCTGCACCGGCAGGGTCATGTCGCCGCCCAGACCCAGGTGCAGGATCGTGCCGCCGGGGCGCATCGCGGGGATTGCCGCGATCAGCGCCGCAGCCGCGCCCGAACATTCAAACATCACGTCAAAGCTGCCCTTGTCGCGCCCATAATCGGCCAGCGCTACCGCGTCGGTCGCCATGTTCAGCACCCGGTCGGCCCCGGCCTGTCCGGCCATCGCAAGGGTATAGGCCCCCAGATCGGTGGCGACGATCAGATCTGCCCCGGCGCGGCGCGCGGCAAGGATGCACAATACCCCGATCGGGCCGCAGCCGGTGACCAGCACCGATTTGCCCAGCAAAGGCCCGGCGCGGGTGACGGCATGCAGGCAGACGGCCAAAGGCTCTGCCATGGCCGCCTCCGCAGCCGTCAAACCATCGGCGGGGGTGCATTGGCTGGCCTCGGCGACCAGTACCTGCCGGAATGCGCCCTGAATATGCGGGAAGGGCATGGCAGAGCCGTAGAATCGCATGTTCAGGCAATGGTTATACATCGCCTGCTGGCAATAGGTGCAGGCGTGGCAGGGGCGCGAGGGCGATACCGCCACCAATTGCCCGATCTGCAAGCCCGTCACGCCGGTCCCCAAGGCGGCGATATGGCCCGAAACCTCATGGCCAAGGATCATCGGTTCGCGCAGGCGGATCGCGCCAAACCCGCCGTGGTTGAAGTAGTGCAGATCCGATCCACAGATGCCGCCGACAGCAAGGGTGATCTGCACCTGACCGGGGCCGGGGGCTTCGGGCGCCAGATCCGCGATCCGCAGGTCGCGGGCGGCATGGATGACGATGGATTTCATCGCGCTATCCTACGGGGGTCAACAACGGGCGGCCACCGAAATGCGCCAACAGGTTTTCGCGCAGAAGATCGCCCATCGCTTTGCGGGTTTCAAAGGTGCCGGACCCGTGGTGCGGTTGCAAAAGCACGTTGTCCAGCGCCAGAAAACGCGGGTTCAGATGCGGCTCGGCTTCAAAGACATCCAGCGCGGCCGATCCCAGCCGCCCGGTTTCCAGCGCCTCCAGCAGGGCAATCTCGTCGATATTCGCGGCACGGCTGATGTTGATCAGCATGCCCTGCGGTCCCAAGGCGTCGATCACCGCGCGGTTCACGATATGCTTTGTGGCGGCAGTAGCGGCCAGAGTGACGAACAGCACGTCCGAGCGCGCCGCGAGATCGACAGCATCAGGGATGAAGGCCCAACCCTCGGCCCCCGGTTTGGGGGTGCGGCTGCTATAGGCTATGTCCATGTCGAACCCGGCCAGCCGCCGCCCAAGTTCAAAGCCGATGCGCCCCAGACCCAGAATGCCCGCGCGTTGGCCCCAGACCCGGTTTTGCAAGGCAAAGCCGCCCTTGGCAGCCCAATGGCCGCCGCGCACCCAGGCTTCGGCCCCGCTGACATTCCGCCCGCGCGCCAGCAGCATCGCCACCCCCAGATCGGCCACATCCTTTGTCAGAACATCGGGTGTGTTGGTCACGCGGATGCCGCGCGCCTTGCAGGCCGCCAGATCGACCGCATCATAGCCGACACCGTAAACGGCAATCACCTCCAGCTTGGGGCAGGCGGCGATCATCGCGGCCGAAGCACCCAGATCGCCGCGCGTCGCGATGGCGCGGACCTGCGGGCCGACCTGCGCCAGAAAGGCGGCCTTATCTTGCGCGTCGAAATAGCGGTGCGTGGTAAAGGCGGCGTCCAGCCGGACCTGATCCCAATCGGGAAAAGATCCGGTTTGCAGAATATCGACTTTCGGCAGGGCGTCGGGGGTGCTGGCGGTCATGAGTGCTTTCCGAGTTGAAGGATTCGGGCAAGATTTGTTATCGTTAACATATTTCCCTCGCGCAAATCCCGTCGAGAAACGTTGGTCAGCGATTTTGTGGAACCCGCTTAGGTTTAGCAACTTATATATCGCAGCTAGACAGGGCTTCGGCTGCGGGGCCATACATGACGATGAAGCATAGCACCACGACCATGAAGGACATTGCCCGCCAAGCCGGTGTGTCGGTGATGACGGTCAGCCGGGCGTTCAAAGCGGACAGTTCGGTGAATGAAGCCACCCGCAACCGCATCCGCGAGATTGCGGAAGATCTTGGCTATGTCTTTGATTCAACTGCGGCAACTCTGCGAACGCAAAAAACCAATTTCGTCGCCGTCACCATCCCGTCAATCAACAACGCCAATTTCGCGGAAACCGTGGATGCGCTGTCGGACCGGCTGGCCGAGGCGGGGATGCAGGTGCTGTTGGCCTATAGCGGCTATGATCTGGCCAAAGAAGAGCTGCTGATCGAGCAGTTGTTGCGTCGCCGCCCCGAAGCGATTGTCGTGACCGGGGGCAGTCACAGCGACCGCGCCCGCCGGATGCTGTCCAATGCCGGGATTCCTGTGGTCGAAACCTGGGATCTGCCGGCGCATCCGATCGGGCATGTCGTGGGGTTTTCCAACGCGGCCACGATGCATGGCATGGTCGATCATCTGGTGGCCAAGGGGCTGACCCGCATCGGCTTTATCGGCGGCGATACCGAAGCCGACACGCGCGGTGCGGATCGTCGGCGCGGCTATATGGCGGCGATGGCCCGGCATGGGCTGGCGGCGGACCGGCTGATCGACGCGGGCAAGCCGCCGATTTCCATGCGCGAAGGGGCGGTGGCGATGGGGCGTTTGCTGGACACATTGCCCGATACGCAGGCGGTGATCTGCGTGTCCGACCTGACCGCCTTTGGCGCGCTGACCGAATGCCAGCGGCGCGGCGTGCGCGTGCCGCAGGACATCGCGATTGCGGGCTTTGGCGCTTATGAAATCGCCGGAATTTCGCATCCGACCATCACCACGATTGATCCGCAATGCCGTCTGATCGGCACCCAGGCTGCCGAGGTGATCTTGCAGGTTCTGCACCCGACTGCGGGCCAGGACATCGCGCCTCGACTGGTGCACATCGACTGGCAGTTGAAACCCGCGCAGACCACTTAGGGCCCGTTGTTGCGTCCTGCGCACCGCCCTTTGACGCAGCTGCGGAAAATCTGTTACATATGCAACGAATAGGACGAATCGCGGGGGTGGGTCGATGAATGGTCAGGTTGGGGTTCCGCATCTGGACCGTCACAATGCCACCGCCTATATGCCCGGCTTCGGCAATGACTTTGAAACCGAGGCTTTGCCGGGCGCGCTGCCGCAGGGCCAGAACTCTCCGCAAAAGTGCAACTATGGGCTTTATGCGGAACAGTTGTCAGGCACCGCCTTTACCGCGCCACGGGGCCAGAATGAACGGACATGGTGCTATCGCATCCGGCCTTCGGTCAAACATACCGGACGGTTTACCAAGATCGACCTGCCCTATTGGAAATCCGCGCCGCATATCCTGCCGGATGTGATCTCGCTGGGGCAATACCGCTGGGATCCGATGCCAGTGGGGGATGCGCCGACGACCTGGATCACGGGGATGCGCACCGTCACCACGGCGGGGGATGTGAACACCCAGGTCGGCATGGCCACGCATCTGTATCTGGTCACGCAGTCGATGGTGGATGAATATTTCTATTCCGCCGACAGTGAACTGCTGGTGGTCCCGCAGGAAGGTCGGCTGCGGTTTTGCACCGAGTTGGGCATCATCGACCTTGAACCCAAGGAAATCGCGATCCTGCCGCGCGGTCTGGTGTACCGGGTCGAGGTGCTGGAAGGCCCCTGCCGCGGCTTCGTCTGCGAGAATTACGGCCAGAAGTTCGACCTGCCGTCGCGCGGCCCGATCGGGGCCAATTGCATGGCCAATCCGCGCGATTTCAAATGCCCGGTCGCGGCGTTTGAGGACCGCGAGGTGCCGTCGCGCGTGGTGATCAAATGGTGCGGTCAGTTTCACGAAACCCGGATCGGCCATTCGCCTTTGGACATCGTGGCCTGGCATGGCAATTACTGCGCCTACAAATACGATCTGCGCACCTATTCCCCGGTCGGCGCGGTGCTGTTCGACCATCCCGATCCGTCGATCTTTACCGTGCTGACCGCGCCTTCGGGCCAAGAGGGGACGGCGAATATCGATTTCGTGCTGTTCCGCGACCGCTGGATGGTGGCCGAGCACTCCTTCCGCCCGCCGTGGTATCACAAGAACATCATGTCGGAACTGATGGGCAATATTTACGGCATCTATGACGCCAAGCCCAAGGGATTCGTGCCGGGGGGCATGTCGCTGCACAACATGATGTTGCCGCATGGGCCGGACCGCAATGCCTTTGAAGGCGCGTCAAATGGCGATCTGAAGCCGGAAAAGCTGGCGGAAACCATGTCCTTCATGTTCGAAACCCGCTTCCCCCAGCACCTGACGGAATTCGCCGCCAAGGAAGCGCCGTTGCAGGATGATTACGTCGACTGCTGGGACACGCTGGCCAAAAAGTTCGACGGCACGCCGGGGGTGAAGTGAACCCGCCATGTTGATCCCCCGCCCCTTTCTGAACATTTCCGCCGAAAAAGGACGCTGCCCATGCCGCTGATAAGATCCTGGCTGGCCAGCGCCAATGCGCCCGGCTGCGCCTTTCCGCTGAACAATCTGCCCTGCGGGGTGTTCTCGCAAGGGCCAGAGGATCCGCGCTGCGGTGTGGCAATTGGCGATCAGGTGCTGGATCTGGCCGGGTTGGAACAGGACGGGCTGATCCGGCTGTCCGATGATCCGGTGTTCGATCTGCCGTTCTGGAACGAGGCGATGGCGCTTGGCCCCGTCGCGTGGGCCGCGCTGCGCCAGAAATTGCAGGCCCTGCTGGCCGAAGGCGCGGACCAGGGCCCGCTGCG
>JANNBI010000490.1:0-16980 GCA_031385345.1 Paracoccaceae bacterium
GAAAACCGGCGGGCGTCGACGGTGGGGATCACGCTGGATTTCGGGGTGCCGGTGTTGTTGCCGGTGGACGGGGTGGCGTTGCTGATCCCGACGGCGACCGGACCCCGAAAGCTGCCGCGCCGGGTTCTGGCCGATTATGAAGCGCATCCCCTGCTGCCGATCATCGGCGCGGGGTCGGTGCGGGTAAAGGCCTGATCAGTCGAAAAACGGCGTCATCTGCGCCACGATGACCGAGTTCTGATCCAGCGCCATCTGCATCAGCTTGCGTTCGTCGTCGTCGACATCCTCACCCGCCTTGATGCGTTCTTCCAGCGTGCCATAGCCGGACACATCCAGCGGGTTCAGCCCGGCTTCTTTCAGGATGGCGACGGTTTCGCGGACTGCTTCGGCCTCGTCCACGCCCGAGGCATAGCAGATCAGGCCGGCGCCGGTGGCCTTGGCGGGCAGGTCGTCACCAGCTTTGCGGCCCACTTCGACCGCCAGAGTGTAAACCTTTTGCGGGCGCTTTTCGCGTTTGGGCTTTTCGTTGCCGGGATCGTCACCGGGACCAGGTTCGGGCACATTTTCGGGCATGTCGTCGGTCATCGGGGTCTCTTATTTGCGGCGCAGATAGACGTAATAGGCCCCAGAGCCGCCATGACGCAAGTGCGCCTCGGCCAGTTGCTGCACGACGGGGGCAAGGGGCGGCAGGCGCAGCCAATGCGGCAATTGGTGACGCAGCGCGCCGATGCGTTGCGGGATGGCGCCGCTGTCATGCGCGACCTTGCCCTTGCCGGTGATCACCAGCACCAGCCGCAGCCCGCGCGCACGGGCGGTCAGGATAAAGGCGATCAGTTCGGAATGCGCTTCGCCAAGGGTCATGCCGTGCAGATCCAACCGCGCCTCGGGCAGAAGTTTGCCCTTGGTCATGCGGGTGTGGGTTTTGGCGTCCATGGTCAGCGGTTGGCCGGACAAGGATTCGGCAATGGATTTGGGCTGATCCAGACGGGGCGCGGCGCGGGCGGCCTTTTCGCCCAGCGCGAAAGGGTCGATCCGGGGCTTGGTCGGTGGGGTTTTGGGCGGGACGCGCAGGGGTTCGGGCGGGGTTTCGGCCAGAAACGCCTTGCGCCCCGACATGGGTTTGGCGGTCTTGGCAACGGTTTCCCACAACTGCCGCTCGTCCGGGTTCAGATGCCGCCGCCGCATGTCAGAAACTGCTCGGCTCTGCCAAGGCATAGGCGCGGTCAATGGGCAAAAGCACCAGCATCCGGCCGCCATCGCGGATATATCCGGCCTGACGGCCCGCATCCGACCCGGTGCCAAAAAAGATGTCGGCCCGCTGCGCGCCCTTGATTGCGCCCCCGGTGTCCTGCGCCACCATCAGCCGCCACATCGGATCTGCCCCGGCCTTTTCCAACCAGACCGGCGCACCCAAGGGCACGAAATCCGGGTCCACCGCCACTGACCGAAGGGTCGAGATAGAGCGCCCCATCGCCCCGATCGGCCCAGCCTCGGGCGGCAGATCATCAAGGCGGCGGAAGAACACATAGGACGGGTTCACGTTCAACAAGGGTTCTGCCAGCGAAGGGTTGCGGCGGATGTAATCGCGGATTTCCTCGGCTGAAACCTGATCCAGCCGCAACAGCCCGCGTTGCACCAGACTTTCGCCAAGCGAGCGATAAGGATGGCCGTTGCGTCCGGCATAGCCAACCCGGATCACCGAGCCGTCGGGTAGGCGAATTCGGCCAGAGCCTTGGATTTGCAGGAAAAACACATCAACGGGATCGTCGATCCAGGCGATTTCCAACCCGCGACCCCGCAGGATACCGCGTTCGATGGTGGCGCGGTCATGCCATTGCTGGCCGTCCTTCAATTCCGGCGGACGGCGATAGATCGGCCAAGCAAAGCGCGCGGTGCGGGTGGTGGAGCCTGCCAACTCCGGCTCAAAATAGCCGGTGAACAGGGCGGGCGGGGTGCCGATCTGGACCGGACGGAAAAACAGTTCGAAAAACGCCTTGGCGGCGTCGGGGCTGGCTGCGGCTTGCGCGGCGACGGCGCAGATCGGGCCCCATTCCGCACCTTTCAGCAGATCGCAGGTCACCAGAAAACTGGTCAGCGCCGCCTGATGATCGTCGTCCTGCCAGCCTTGCAGATCGGCAAAGGTCAAAAGCTGGGTCTGGCCAGCAGAAGGGCCGGCCATCACAGCCAGCCCAAGCCCAAAGACCGCAGACAAAAGACGCTGACCGGGCCGCATGACAAGGATCAGTCCCCGGTCGCAGACAGCTGCCAGTTGGGATCAGACGCGCCGATCTGACGTTCAAAGGTCCAGGTGTCGCGCTGGCGTTTGATCGCGGTGGCGCTGCCATCCACAATTTCACCCGCCTTGTTGCGCACGACGATGGTCAGTTCGCCGGTGAAACGCAGGGTCAGTTCGGCAAATTTCGTCACCGGGTCAAACCGCGCTTCGTCGATGGTCATTTCACGGATGCCCGAGAAATTGGCCTGAAAGGTCAGACCCTTGGCTTCACGCTCGGCAATGGCGGCGCCGAAACTTTCTTCAACCTCGGCGGTCAGGAAGGGGCGGATCTTGTCCAACTCTCCATGCTCAAAAGCCATCAGGATCATCTCGTAGGCGCCGCGCGCGCCGCCCAGAAATTCCCCCACCGAAAAGCTGGGTTCGATCTTTTTGATCTGCGCCAAGGCGAGGGCAGAGGAGGAGCCTTCGGGCACATGGTCAACGATGTCACGGTCCACGCCGGCCGGGCCGGTGGGGGTTTCGACCAGACGCGGGCGCAGCTTTTCCAGCGGCACCGGGGGCTTTTCAAAGCCGTCACGGGTGCCCAGCACCGACCGCAGCTTTAGGATCAGGAAAACCGCGATCCCGGCGAGGACAAGAAGTTGCAGGATAGAAGAGCTCATGCGCGGGCCTCGGTAAGGGGAAAATTAAACTGGTTCCTATGTAGGTGCTGCAAAGCGGTAAGTCCACCTAATGCCCGTTGACTATTGTCGCAGGGGGCATGGGCGGGGTGCCGAAGCGCGGGGTTGACTTCAACCATGCGGGGTCATAGGAGGGGCGACACCAGAAAGTGCCGCTGTAGCTCAGCTGGTAGAGCACGTCATTCGTAATGATGGGGTCGGGAGTTCGAGTCTCTTCAGCGGCACCAGTTTACTTGGTACTTTCCATAGATATCAGATGTTTGCGGTTTTGTGGGGGGTCAGATCCTTCCCACTGGTCGGCTAGGTTTGCGCGCAGGGGGATTATTTGCCCGTTGGGGTGCAGGAAATCTGTCGGGCGGCGGCCCGGGGCCGAGCAGCGCGGCCTTCAACCCTTCGCGCATGGTGGCGGAATTCAGCGCCGGCTTGTTCAGGATTGTGCGGCATCAAGCGCGTCCTGAATCACGTGGTCCCATGCGCCGCTGATTGCTGGGGAGGTGAGAGGCACCTCGTACCCGACGTTGGTTTTCTTGGCGTCAATCCGGGCGTCGGGGGCGGGGGCAGCACCTCGCGGTCAGAATTGGCGTTGCCTTGCACCCGTTCATTTGCTGCACGCCGCCCGCCAAGACGCTGAACATGGCCATTCAGGGTCTAGAATTGCCCCCCTTTAGGAAAGTGACGCGGATTACCGGGCGCGGAAATGGCCTTTCCGGAAAACTCCTCCACACCGTCGCTGGTTTGATTCTGGTAAAACGCCTTTCATTGGCCCGACACCACCTGCAAGATCGGGTCACGGGCTGGTTACGAAAGGATGTCCATGAGCAAATACCGTCTGCCCCCTCTGGACCTGTTTCACACCTTCGAGGCGGTTGCCCGGCTTCGCAGCTTTACGCTGGCGGCTGGTGAACTGTGCCTGACCCAAAGCGCGGTCAGCCGTCAGGTCAAGACGCTTGAAGATGCGCTGTCTTTGCGGCTGTTCCGCCGCCTGCACCGCGCTATTGAGCTGACGGCCGAAGGGCAGCGGCTGTTTGAGGCGGTGACACGCGGGTTGGACGATATCAGCGCCTGCCTTGCAGCGCTTGGCGCGGCGGCGAAGGCACCGCAGATCACGGTCAGCGCCTCGGTGGCGTTTGCGTGGTTCTGGCTGATGCCACGGCTGGAACGCTTTGGCATCCTGCAACCGGACGTCGATCTGCGGGTGCTGGCGACCGACCAGCCGGTTTTGCCGGGGGCGGGCGAGGCGGATGTGGCGATCCTGTTCGGGTCGGGCCAATGGGAGGGACTTGAAGCCCGGCTGCTGTTCGGAGAGCGGATTTATCCGGTGTGCAGCCCGGCCTATCTTCGCGACCACCCGGCTTTGCACCGGCCCGAGGATCTGCTTGACCAGACGCTTTTGCATCTGGAATACGGCAAGCCGTCCTTCGCGGGCGTGGACTGGCGGACTTGGTTGCTGCGGACGGGCGTCACCGGTCAGCCCGTGCGGCGCGGGTTGCGGTTCAACTCTTACCCTATGGTGTTGCAGGCGGCAGAGGCGGGACATGGCGTGGCCCTGGGGTGGAGCTATGTCACCGATCCGCTGTTGGCAGAGGGGCGGCTGGTCTGCCCGGTCAATCGCACGCTGGAAACACGCGAGGGCTATTACCTTTGCACATCCAGCGATGCTGTTCACGCGCCGGGGGGCCTGGCATTTCTGGACTGGATCAGCGTCGAGGTGGCAAGTCAGGGTGATCTTCGCATGACCCATGGGAATGCGAAACATGCCGAATGATCGTTTGAACCGCGCTGTGATGCGGCGCTAACTGGCCCCAAAGCAACCCGTGGGGCCCCGCCATGTCTGAACTTTCCCCGACCGACCTTTCCCCGACAGATCTGTCCCCGCGCCGCGCCGGACGGCGCAACCGCGTCGAGGCTGGCCTGCCGCCCTCGCCAGTGCCTGCCGGCATGGTCGGGGGCCGCTACAAACCCCTGACCGATACCGAGATCTTGCAGATTCATGAGTTGGTGTTGCAGCTTTTGGCCGACCTTGGCCTCTCGCAAATCACCCCCAGCCTTGAGGCGCGGGCGGTGGCGGCGGGGTGCAAGGTCGATGGCGACGGTCGGTTGCGCTATCCCCGCGCGCTGGTCGAGGATGTGGTCGCGCGCACCCGCCGCAAGTTTACCTTGCATGGCATTGACCCTGCGCATGACATCGAGATCGGTGGTCGGCGGGTCCACACCGGCACTGGCGGGGCGGCGCCGACGATCGTGGATTTCAACACCGGCCGCTACCGCGAAAGCACGGTGGCCGATCTGTACGACATTGCGCGGCTGGTGGACCGGTTGGACAATATCCATTGGTATCACAGGTCCATCGTGGCGCGGGATGCGACAACCATCCTCGATCTTGATATGAACACCACCTATGCCTGCCTTTCGGGCACCACGAAATCCATCGCCGTCAGCTATACCGACAGCGACTCGGTGCTGGCGGTTCAGCCGATGCTGGATGCCGTTGCCGGAGGCGAGGGCAAACACCGCGAGCGCCCGTTCTGTACGGCTGTGTGCTGCCATGTCGTGCCTCCGATGCGCTTTGCCACCGAAAGCTGCGATGCGCTGGAGGCCGCCGTTCTGGCCGGGATGCCGATCCTGCTGGTGTCGGCGGGTCAGGCCGGGGCGACAGCGCCCGCAGCACTGGCCGGGGCGGTGGCGCAGGCCTGTGCCGAAGTGCTGGCGGGGCTGATCCTGTGCAACATCATCGACCCCGATTGTCGCGGCATCTTCGCAGCATGGCCCTTTGTGTCCGACCTGCGCACCGGGGCGATGTCGGGCGGATCGGGGGAACAGGCGTTGTTGTCGGCCGCCTGCGCGCAGATGGCGAATTTCTATGACCTGCCAAACTCGGTTCCTGCGGGAATGACCGACAGCAAATTGCCGGATGCGCAAAGTGGCGGTGAAAAGGGCTATACCGTGTCGCTGGCTGCGCAGGCGGGGGCAACGATGATCCACGAATGTGCGGGCATGCAAGGATCGCTGATGGGAACGACATTCGAGGGCTATGTCATCGACAACGACCTGCTGGGCGCGATCTTGCGCACGGTAAAGGGGATCGAGGTCAGCGCCGACACGGTGAATTTTGAGGTGATCCGCGACACGGTGATGGGCGTGGGCCATTACCTTGGCCATGCGCAGACTTTCGCGCGAATGAAAACCGACTATGTCTATCCCGAGATTGCCGACCGCCGCAGCATCAGCGAATGGCAGGACGCCGGTGCGCGTGACAGCCGCGACGTGGCGCGGGACCGGGTGCGCAAGATCCTGGCCGACCATTACCCGCGCCACATCGGTGCTGATGTGGATGCGGCGATCCGGGCCGGATACAATATCATCCTGCCGCGCGACCGGATGCAGGCCGGCAACGGCGTTTGGTAGGAGGGACGCGCGTGAAAACTCAGGCAAAAGTGGTGATTATTGGCGGCGGCATGATGGGGGTAGGTCTGGCCTATCACCTTGCCGAAGCCGGCTGGACGGATGTTCTGCTGATTGAAAAGGGCGAACTAACCAGCGGATCAACCTGGCATGCCGCCGGGCAATGCCCGTCCTTCATCGGCAATTACAACATGGCCAAGATCCACCATTACAGCAACACGCTGTACCCATGGCTGGAGAAGATCACCGGCCATCCGACCGGCTGGCATGGCTGCGGTGGCATCCGTATCGCCACCACGACTGAAGAGGTGGACTGGTTTGCCCATGTTGCCGGTTTTGCCGCGAACGTGGGATTCGAGATGGAAATCATCGGCCCCGACCGCATCCGCGAATTGAACCCTTGGCTTCAGGTTGATGGCATCCTTGCCGGGGCGCATACCACGATGGACGGCCATGTTGACCCGTCAAGCGCGTGCAATTCCATGGCGGCGGGCGCGCGGGCGATGGGGGTCACGATCCAGCGCCATACACGCGTGACCGGTATCACCCGGCTGCCGTCCGGCGCGTTTCAGGTCGAGACGGAAAAGGGCAATGTCACCTGCGAACATGTGGTCAACGCTGCTGGCTGCTATGCGCGCGAAGTGGGCAAGTGGCTGGGCGTGGACACACCGATCACCAATATGGAACATCAGTATCTGGTGACCGAACCCTTGGCAGAGTTCAAGGACAGCGCCGTTGAATTGCCGGTGATGCGCGATCCGGCGACGGCGGGCTATTACCGGCAAGAACAGAAGGCGGGTCTTGTCGGCATCTATGAACATACCGGCGCGAAGGAGGCCTGGGCGGGCCGCGGCGGTTGGCCGGAATGGTCCAGCGAGAACGAGTTGTTCGAGGGCGACCTTGACCGCATCGCGCCCTGGCTGGAAAAGGCGCTGGACCGGATGCCGATCTTCGCCAATGCGGGCATAAAGCGCATCATCAACGGCGCCATCCCGCACACACCCGACGGCAACCCCTTGGTTGGCCCGATGCCGGGGGTGCCGAACGCCTGGCAATGCTGCGGGTCGTCCATCGGCATCGCCCAAGGGGCGGGCTGCGGCAAGTTTCTGGCGCAATGGATGATCCATGGCGATGCCGAGATCAATATGGCAAGCGTCGATCCCCGCCGCTTTGGCGCCTATGCGGATCAGGATTACACCCGCGCCAAAAGCTTTGACGATTACCACAACATGTTTGAGACTCCCCTGCCCGGGCGCGAAGTTCAGGCCGGCCGTCCCCGCCGCGTGACGCCGCTTCATGAAGTGCTGAAGGCCAAGGGCGCGGTGATGACCGAAGTCCACGGCTGGGAGCGGCCAAAATACTTTGCCCGCACAGACTTTGTCGAAAAGCTGCAATTCCGCCGTACCAATACCTTCGATCTGGTCGCCGCCGAATGTCGCGCCGTGCGTGAGCGGGTGGGGATCATGGATTTGTCGAGTTTCGCCAAGTTCGACGTGACCGGACCGGGGGCCGAGGCGCTGCTGGACCGGCTGACGGCCAATCGCCTGCCGAAAAAGTTGGGCGGGATCGGGTTGACGCAGGTGCTGTCCGACAAGGGCCGAATCTTGGGGGAATGGACCATCACCCGCCTTGGCCCCGACCGCTTTTATCTGTTGACCGGCGCGGGGGCCGAGGTGCAGGCGCGCGATGATCTGACCTTTGCCGCAGGCCATGACGTGACGATCACCAATGTTACGGACGTCTTCGGCATGCTGGTCGTCGCCGGTCCGAAATCGCGCGAGGTGCTGGCCGGGTTGACCGATAACGACCTTTCGAACGCCGCCTTCCGTTGGTTGTCGGCGCAGGAAATCACCGTTGCGGGCATCCCGGTGCGCGCTTTGCGGGTGACCTATGTTGGCGAACTCGGCTGGGAAATTCATGCGCCGATGGCGGATCTTGCCCGGCTTTACGCGGCGATCTGGGCCGCCGGCCAGCCGTATGGCATTGGCGATTTCGGCGCGCAGGCGGTCAATTCGCTGCGGATGGAGAAGGGCTATCGCGGCTATGGGTCGGAACTGACGAATGAAATTACCCTGATCGAGGCCGACTGCACCCGGTTTTACGCCCCCGACAAGGGCAACTTCCGGGGCCGTGCCGCAACCGAGGCCGTGCGGGCAGCGGGCGTCACAACCGCGCTGGTTTATGCCGAGATTGCCGCCACCGACTGCGATATCCATGGCGGCGAGGCGGTGATGCAGGGCGACAGCGTGGTCGGCGTCTGCACCTCGGGCAGTTACGGCCATGCCACGGGCAAAAGCCTGACCTTCGCCTATGTCCAGCCGGGCGTGACCGAGGGGTTGGAGGTGGTTGTACTGTGCGAGCGCCGCAAGCTGACCCTGCTGGCTGAACCCGCATGGGATCCGACGAATGCACGACAAAGGGCCTGAGGAAGGGGTGACGGCGCGGCGGGGAGGCCCGGGTGCGTCGCCCCTGCGATCATCCGGTCTTTGGCGCGCTTAATCGCTGAGGAATGCGGCGCTTGATTTTTGCGACGGGGATCGATGGTGCTGCGGTAAAGGCGGACTTCGTAGCGGCGTCGATTGAGGTAACGGCGAAATCGGCCCCGATGTCGATGGCCTGTTGCAGGCTTTGGGCGGTCAGGTCGGGGCTGGCGGGGTGGTCCGGATGTTGCCAGATCACGATGCCGACGCGCAGTTTTGGGGCCAGTTGCTTGATCCAGCGGATGTGCAGAAACGACGCGCGCGACGGCGCGGGATCAAGAAAGCCCAGAATGACGCAATCGGTCTGCGGTTTGATCAGTGGGGTCAGGCGTTGCGGCGACAGATCGGTGTGCGGGTGATAGATCGCATCGGCGCCGTCGCTGCTTAGGGTTTGCGACAGCATGGCGGCGGCCACATCATCCAGATCGCTGCGCCCGCCAAGGCACAGCACGCTGAAGCCTGCCCCGGTCTGGCCCGGTGGGCCGGGTTCCTCGGCATCGCCAGGGTCGTCGGGCATCAAACGTTCTGCCTCGGCAATCGCGGCCAGATCGTTGACCATCTGATGCGCGCCTTGGGCAAGGGCGCTGCGCTGTTCAGCGGTAAGAACGCCGCGGGCGTGGTCTTGTTGGGCGATCAGCAACGCGGGAATGCCGACGTCGCGGTAATATTCATCCAGATAGACGGTTTCCAAGGCTTCTTGGGCGCGCACCGTCGCTTCTATCGTGTCCCCGACCAGCAGGCGTTGATACAGGCGTGCGTGCGGGGCCAGCACGGATTCGTCGCCAAACAGGATGAAGAACACCTCAAACTGCGGGATGTGGCGGCCCAGAACCACCAGACAAACCGTCAGCGGCGTGGACAGAACCAGCCCCAAAGGCCCCCAAAGCCAGGTCCAGATCACGGCGGATATGATGATCGCCAGCGGGCTGACCCCGGTGCGAGAGCCGTAAAGGTAGGGTTCGATCACATTGCTGGTGATCAGTTCGACCGTGGCAAACAGCGCGATTGTCCACAGCACCGCCGAACAGTCGCGCGCGATGGCAAAGGCCAGAAACAGCGGGAAGGCCGCAGCCAGAACCGAGCCGATGTAGGGCACGAAGCGCAGGACCAGCGTCAAAAGACCCCACAGAATGGCGTTGGGCACGCCGATCAAATACAGGCCCAGCGCGATGGGGATGGCGTAGATCATGTTCACCAACAGCTGCACCAGCAGATATTGCGTGACCCTGTCCCCGGCCTCTCGCAGGACTTGGGTGGTGCGGTGAATGTCGTTGGACCCGACCAGTTTGATGAAGCGGTCGCGCAGGTCGTTGCGTTCCAGCAGCATGAAAATCACGATGACGATGACAAGGCCGACGGTGGCAATCGGGCTGATCAGCGGTAGGACCAGATCCTGCAACAGCGCGACCGAGCTTTTGCTGTCCACCACTTCAACCGGCAAGGGGGGGGGCGTGGTCGCCAGATCGCCGCTGGCCGCGACGGGGTTTGCCGCGCCAATCTCGGCGGTGATTTCGGTGATCATGCGGCCCAGACGGCCCACGATGCCGTTTGAACTGCCGGCTTCGCGCAGGGCCTCGACCTTGGCGATGATATTGGCCTGAAAGGTCGGCAGGTTCTGCGCCAAAGAGCTGAGCTGTGAGGCGGCGACCAGCAAGAACAGGCTGATCAGGATCGCCGCGACCGCCACCACGACCAGAACCGACAGCAGGTTCGGCAGGCCCATGACGCGCAAGCGGGTGGCCAGCGGGGCCAGCGCAAAGGTGATCAGCATCGCGATGGACAGGGGCAGGAACACATCGCGCGCGATATACAGCGTGGCCACCACCGCCGCGACCGAAGCCAGCCGTGGCAGGGTGATGCGGTGTGACACCATCGCGGGGTTAGAGCTTGCACCAGCGCCCGAGGACGCAAGCGCGATGGGCACAACGGCGGGTGGGCTGGATTCGGTCGGCATCTGATTCCCTGTGGGGCGGGGGATGGCAATGATTGGGGATTTGGCCGGGACGGTCGGCCCAAGAAAGTATGGGTTCGCACAAAGGTAACGGAAAACGCATTCGGCTTCGATCTGGTTCCATTGGCCGCCTTTGGGCGAAGATCCGCAACCCTGCCCCCCCGGATTTGGGGAACCGCATTGGCAAACGGGCGTTACCCCGGCATCATCCACGGCAGATCGGCGGACCATCTGGATCGCCTTTCGCTGCCAACATAAAAGACGGAGGCCGACATGACTGCAACCCCTGAAAGCTTTAAAAAGAACGTTGACGACACGGCACAGGCCGCGCGCCGCACCGCCGAGACGGTGGGCGAGATGGCCAAAGACACCGCGTCCTCGATCGGGGCCGAGGTGTCGTCGCGGGTCAGCCATGTCGCGGCAGATCTGCGCGAAGGGGCCGCCGATCTGCGCGACAGCGCGGCAGAGCGGCTGGAAAGCACCCGGGACGCCCTGACCGAAAGTGGCGAGCGGTTTGCCGATACGCTGCGGCGCGCGGCCGAAGATGCGCAGTCCGGTGTGATGCAGTCGCGGGTCTATACGGCGGCGGCGCATGGCATCACAACGGCGGCGGATGCGATCCGTGACCGCAACATCATGGATATCGCGGCCGATGTGCGGGCCTTGGCGCATCGCCATCCCGGAGCCTTTGCGGCGGGGGCGGCGGTGGCGGGCTTTGCCTTGGCGCGGTTTTTGAAGTCCTCCTCGACGTCTGGCGGGTCCAGATCGTGACGGACCGGGTCGATGGGTCGGCCGAGCCGGGCTTGATCGACCTGTTGCTTGGCATGATCAGCGCCATGGGCCGGCTGGTTCAGGGCGAGATCGCCCTGGCCAAGGCCGAGGCGGTGCAAAGCCTTCAGGATGCGATGCGCGCGGTGATCAAGCTGATCGTCGCGGCCATTCTGGCGATTGGCGGATTGAACCTGTTGGCGGGGGCCGCTGTGCAGGGGCTGATCGCCGCCGGGCTGAAACCGGTCTGGGCCTATCTGGCTGTTGGTGGCGGGCTGTTGGTGCTGGCGCTGATATTGGCGCTGCTGGCCTCACGTCAGTTCAATCGGGCCAGACTTGCCCCGGCGCGCAGCCTTGACCGGATGCGCCGGGATGCAGAAACCCTTAAATCTATGGTGACCCCCAATGGACAACCTGACCCAAACGACAAAGCGCAATCTTGATCCGCAGCAGATCGCCGCGCAGATGGACCGTGACCGGGCCTTGCTGGCCAATTCGGTCAACGCGCTGCGCGACCGGCTGACGGTGGATTCGCTGTGGGGCGATGCGGTGGCCGTGGTCAAACGTAACGCAGCACCCGGTGTGGCCGCGCTGGACCACGCCATCAGGGCCAATCCGCTGGCCGTTGGCCTGACGGCGGTGGGGCTGGCCTGGCTGATCCTGGGTCGCCGGTCGCAAGGCGACGACGAGCCGCCGCAGCCCGGCACGAAGTTTGAAGCGATGGCACGCTGGGAAGATGAAGGCGGGCCGGTGGCGGCCGAGGCCGAACTGCCGGTGGCCTTTGACGAGGATTGGGTGGTGGAGGCTGACGGCATCCGCCAGCGCGCCGCCGCCTTGATCGCGCAGATAGATCAGGCCGCGCGCAGCGGTCTGGCCCCGGCAAAGGATCTGGCGCGGCACCGGGCCGAGGTTCTGGCCGCCCTGCCCAAGGATGTGGCGCAGGCCATGTCCAAAGGTCTGGGCACGATGGCCGAAGCCGCACGCGCCAAAACGCTGGACGCGCGGCAGGCGGCCTATGCGGCGCGGATCGCGGCCACCTCGGCCGGGGCGCGGACGGTGCGGGCCAATCCCGGCCTGACCGGCGTGGTTCTGGCGGCGGCAGGGGCGACGCTGGCGGCGCTGTTGCCGCAAAGCCGGCTGGAACATCAGGTGCTTGGCCCGGCCCGCGATCTGCTGATGGAAGAGGCCAAGCGCATGCTGCAAGACCCGCGCATTCGCAGCGCCGAGCGTTCGGAAACCGCGCCGGACCCGATGCTGTAGCGCGTCAGTCCGGCGCCAGCGCCGTGACTTCACGACGGAATGGCAGGGCGTCGCCAAGATCGGCGGCGTCCAGATCGCGGGCATAGCGGTGCCCGGCAAAGGTTGCCCAAGCGATGGGCGCCGGGGCCGCCGCATCCCCGATCAGTTTCACCGACAAGATCCCGGCATCGGCCCAATCGGCGGCCCGCGCGGTCAGATCGTGATACAGCGCATTATCGGAGATCCGTGAGGCGACCATCACCACCGCATCGCAGTCAATCCGGCGGCGGGTATCGGTATAGGTGCAGTTGGTTTCCACCCCATCCGCAAGGATCGCCGCCATCCCGGTGTTCAGCACAATCCTGACACCCGCCGCCACAAGACGGCGGTGGATCGACGCCTGCTCCAGCGTGTTGGCCGTCCAGTCGGACACAAAGGCCGATGGGGTGATCAGCGTCACCTCGCAGCCGCTTTGCGCGCAAAGCTCGGCCAGAACGCCGCCCATGTAATAGTGGTCATCGTCAAACAGCACGACGCGGCCTTTCGGCACTTTGCCCGCCATCAGATGATCAGGGGTAAAGACAGGCATTGCCGCATCGGCGGGCAGCGGCACCACATGCTGACGCGCCACGCCGTCAGCGCGCCAGTGCGATCCGGTGGCGACGCAGATGTTTTGAAAGCCAAACTCCATCACCTGATCGGCGGTCAGGCGCGATCCGGGATACATCTGCACATTCGGGCGCTGGTTCAACTGATACAGCCGATAATCCGCAACCCGGCCCCAGGCGGACAGGCCGGGAAGCGTGCGTTCCAGCGCCACGCGGCCGCCGAACCCGTCACGCGCTTCGGCAAGGGCGACGTCGTAGCCGCGGTTGGCGGCGGCCAGTGCCGCCTCTAGCCCGGCAGGACCGGAACCGATGATCAGAACCGAGGAACTGACGCCCCTTGCCGCGATCTTTTCGGGATGCCAGCCGCGCCGCCACTCCTCCATCCAGGTCGGGTTTTGGGTGCAGCGGCCCATGCCATGCGTCATGTCGCCGGTGATGCAGATGTTGCAGCCGATACACTCGCGGATGTCGTCCACCCGGCCTTCGTCGATCTTTTTCGGCAAGAACGGCTCGGCAATGGATGGCCGGGCGCAGCCGATGAAATCCAGCCGCCCGGATTTGATCATCCGCGCCATCACATCCGGCGAGGTAAAGCGCCCAACCCCCACCACCGGACGCGGCGACAGGTCGCGGATGCCCGTCACCCATTGTTCCTGCGCCGCTTCTTCCTTGAAACGTGACGGGCCGGAGCATTCTTCCCACGTGCCCATCGCCAGATCCCACAGGTCGGGCAGTTCGGCGTTCATCGCGATGAAATCCCGCACCTCGGCGTTGGAAAAACTCAAATCACCGATGGTTTCGTCCAGACTGACCCGTAGGGTGATGCCCATCGTATCGCCCACCGCATCGCGCATGTCGCCAATCACCTCACGCGCGAAACGCGACCGGTTTTCAAGGCTGCCGCCATAGTCATCGCTGCGCTGATTGGTGGCGCGCGACAGGAAGTGCTGAAAAATGCCAAAGCCATGCGCGCCGTACAGGCAGATCAGGTCAAAGCCCGCGAGTTTCGACCGTTTGGCCGCGTTGACGAACCAGCGGCGCAGGTTGCGGATGTCGGTCTTGTCCATCGCGCGGGCCTGAACCGGGTCATTGGTAAAGGTGCGGATTGGCAGGGCCGAAGGGGCCAGCGGCACCTCTTTGGTGTAAAAGTTCGGGCCGTTGATGCCGGAATAGGCCAGTTGTATCCCCGCCAGCGCGCCATGGGTTTTCATCGCCGCCGCCATCTTGGCGATCGACGGAATATCCTGATCTTCCCACAACCGCAGCTCGATAAAGGGGGTGATTTCCGAGGAGTGGTGCATCTCGGTCTGTTCGGTAAAGATCACGCCCCAGCCGCCTTCGGCCTTGATTCCACGCATGGCGGCCACGGCGGACGGGTCGCGGTAGCCGCCACCGTTGCAGTGCGGCACCTGATAAAACCGGTTCTTGGCCGTCACCGGGCCGATCTTTTGCGGTTCAAACAGGATGTCATAACGGGGATCGCGCAAGGGCCGGACCTTTGGTTGCAGGGCCAACAGATCGGGCCTGATGGGCAGTAAGACCCAAAGCGCCGCGCGGTTCAATGAGCGCGTCGTTAAGTGTTGATAAGGGGCACGCTAATCGACGGGGCCAAGCGGTCCTTTCCCCACGCTGTCCGGGGTCAGCATCGTCGTGCAAAGATCGACAAAAGCCCGCACCGTCATCAGGGATTTGCCACCCGCAGCCGTCAGCAGCCCCATGCGCATCGGCTTGACCGGGCCGGACAGCGGCACAAAACGCAGGATCTTGCCATCCGGCGCAAGGTTGGACGGGGGTTTAAGGTTGATGAAGGAATAGCCGAAATCATTGCCGACCAGCGACTGCACCACCGCCATATCCTGCGCCCGTTCAACGATGCGCGGGCTGACCCCGGCACTTTCAAACAGCGACAGAAAGTAGGCAGAGCTGAGTGGCAGATCCAGCAGGATCATCGGATAGGGGGCCAGATCCTGCACCGAAACGCTGGGACGGTCGGCAAGGGGATGTGCTTGCGACAGGATGGCGAAGGGCGGCAGGACGGCCAGTTCGGTAAATTCCAGATCGGTGGGAATCGCCAGATCATAGGTCAGCGCCACGTCCAATGAAGCATCGCGCAACCCCTCGATCAGGCCAGCCTGATGGGTCTGGAACTGGCGGAACACCACCTGCGGATGGGCCCCGGTAAAGGCGCTGCGCAGGCGGGGCACGATGATCTGGGCAAAGGTCAGCAGGCAGCCAAGGTTCAGATCGCCCCGCACCACGCCCCGTTGCAGATCGGCCAGATTGGACAGCGCATTGGCCGCGCCCAAAACCTGCGCCGCCTGCCGGGTCAGCTCTTGTCCGGCTTGGGTCAGGGCCATGCCCTGCGCGTGGCGGCGCACGAACATCGGCAAGCCAAATTCAGCCTCCAGCTGCGCGATGGCGGTCGAGATAGAGGGCGGCGACACCGACAGATGTTCCGCCGCGGCTGTGATGGAGTTGAACCGGGCGACGGCGACCAGATATTCCAGCTGTCGCAGGGTGAATCTGGCCTGCATCCTGTCCGTCCGCCCGTTTTGCCCATGATCAGGGGCCATGTGGGCGGTGCGGGGCGGGCTTTGTCAAGTCTGCGGCGGGTCAGACCTCTCCGGGGACGCCGTAGGACGGGGCGTCTTGCGGGTTCAGGGCGCGTTGGACATAGGCGGCCATCTGGGGGCGATAGACGGTCCAGGCGGTGGTCAGCGCGCTGATGGGATCGTCCGACCAATCGATGCGCAGATCCACCAGCGGCCAGTCGAGTTTGTCCGCGATCTTCAGGCCCGCCGAATGCACCGGGCCCGCTTCACCGCCTGCGGCAAGGCCAGCCTGAAGCGCCGCCATCAAGCGGTCACCCAGATGCCCGGTCGTGGTTTCAAAGGCGCCGACCATGGCCTGCGGCACGCCCGCATTGGCCAGCAGATTGCCGCCCGCCGCGCAATCGGTTCCCAAGGCCTGTCCCCAGATGCCCAGAACACGGGGCCCGGAATGCACTGCCCGCAGCCCCGCCGCATCGACCACCAGAAGCTGGCGATAGTCGATATGGGCCCGGTCCTTGACCACGGCGGCAAGGGCCTGCGGGGCCGACAGCCCCTGCGCCAGATGGTCCAGCACCAGCGGCCCCAGCCCCGGATCGGTGATGTTCTGGCTGGCCACAACGCCCACCCCGGCCCGAACATGCGCGCAGCGCGCGGCCACGGCGGGCGAGGAGGAGGAAATCACCATACCGAACTGCCCGGTCCGGGAGCAGCGCGCGGTCAGTGAGAAGGTCATGGCTTGGCCTTTCAGAATGCGGGGTCAGACAAGGCGGGATCAGTCGGGAATGACGGCGGTGCCGTCGATTTCCACCAGCCAATCGGGCCGGGCCAGCGCCTGCACCACCAGCCCGGTGGACACCGGATGCACGCCTTTGATGTATTCGCCCATCGTCCGATAGACCGCCTCGCGGTGGCGCACGTCGGTCAGATAGACCACGACCTTGACCAGATGCTGCATCTCGCCCCCGGCTTCCTCGATCAGCTGGCGGATGTTCTGCATCACTTTATGGGTCTGCTCGACCGGGTCATGGCTGTTGATGTTCTGCGCCGTGTCCAGATCCTGCGGA
>JANNBI010000499.1:0-6532 GCA_031385345.1 Paracoccaceae bacterium
GCCAAGTCGGGGGCGGGGCGCATGGTGCAGGTGCAGGTCACGCTGAGCGAATGGTTGTATGCCGCGATCATGGCCAAGTCGGTGCTGACGCTGAACCGCGATTATTTCCAGCTGCGCCGTCCGCTGGAACGCCGGCTGTACGAGTTGGCGCGCAAACATTGCGGGCGGCAACCGGATTGGCGCATCGGGCTGGAAACCTTGCAGAAGAAAACCGGCTCGCAAAGCCCGCGCCGGGTGTTTCGCGCCATGCTGCGCGAGGTGATCGCCGCCGACACGATCCCGGATTACCTGTTGACCCTGGAGGCGGGCGATCTCTTGACGGTGCGGCCCCGTGTTCTGGCCATGCTAGAGCCGGTTCTGCCCCAGCCCGCCCTGGCCGCCGACACGCTGGAGATCGCCAGAGCCCGCGCGCCGGGGATCGATATTTATGCTTTGGTGGCCGAATGGCAGGCCGGGCAGCGCGCCCCGACCCCCGATCCCGACGCCGCCTTTCTGCGCTGGCTGGCGGGGCGGGGCTGATCCGCAGCCCCCCTTGGCGCGGCAAAAATCGCCCGTTTTGAAAATAATTCTGTCCCCGCCGCAAAAAATTCATCGCCACCTGTCGAAAATTGCAAGGCTCGAACGTCCTTGGGATATCGAAACCTGAACAGGAAGGACTGATGATGATTTTTGCTGTGACCCCGCTTTATGCGCTGCCCGTGGCGGCGATCTGGGTGATCTTGTGGTTCCGGGTGTCGTCGATGCGCTCGGCCACGAATGTGTCCTTTGGCGATGGCGGCAATGCGCAGCTGTTGCAGCGCATCCGCCAGCACGGCAATTGCGCGGAATGGATCAGCTTCGTGCTGATCCTGATGATCCTGGCCGAGGGCATGGGGACACCGGCGATCTGGCTGCATGTCTCGGGCGTTTTGCTGGTGATCGGGCGGGTTGCGCATCCCTTCGGGCTGAAAGCGGACACGGCCAGCCATCCGCTGCGCTATCTGGGCAATGGGCCCAACATTCTGGCCGCGCTGACTGCGATGGTCTGCATTTCGGTTCAGGCCCTGGGCCTGTAATCCCCCCCCTTTTTGCTTAACCCCTAACAAAGGACTATTCCGATGCAATACATGCTGTTGATCTACAATGAACCCGCCCGGGAACCCACCTATGGCACCCCGGCCTTTGCCGAGATGATGGCCGGCTATTTTGCCTTGAATGAGCAGATGAAAGCCGATGGCGTGCTGCGCGCCGGTGAGGCGCTGCAAGGCGTGCAGACCGCGACCTCTTTGCGGATCAAATCGGGCAAGGCGGAAACCATGGACGGCCCCTTTGCCGAAACCCGCGAACATCTGGGCGGCTATTATGTGATTGATGTGCCGGATCTGGATGCGGCGCTGCGCTATGCGGCGCTGATCCCCTCGGCGCATTTCGGCACGGTCGAGGTGCGGCCGCTGATGAACTATAATCCGGCGGGATAAGACAATGACCGCCCCCGGATTTGGCCCCGGATTTGGCCCCGGATCCGCCACAGCGATCGCGGTGGCCAAGGAGTTGGACCGCGTCATGCGGTCCGACCGGGGGCGGCTTTTGGCGGCGCTGGCGGCGGGGCTGCGTGATCTGTCGCTGGCCGAGGAGGTGCTGCAAGAGGCCGCGATTTCGGCGCTGGGGCATTGGGGACGGGCGGGTCTGCCGCGCTCGCCGCAGGGCTGGCTGTTGCAGGTGGCGCGGCGCAAGGCCATCGACCGGCTGCGCGGCTCCTCTCGTGACAGCCAGCGCGCCCGCACCCTGGCGATTCTGGCCGCCGAAGAGGCCGCGCCCGACCCCGAGGTGATCCCGGATGAACGTCTGCGCCTGATCTTCGCCTGCTGCCATCCGGCGCTGGAGATGAAATCCCGCGTGGCGCTGACCCTGCGCAGCGTCTGCGGGCTGACCACGCCCGAGATCGCCCGCGCCTTTCTGGATGCCGATCCCGCGATGGGCCAGCGGTTAAGCCGGGCCAAGGCCAAGATCGCGGCGGCGGGAATTGCCTTCAGCGTGCCGCAACCCGAGGATTGGCCGGCCCGGCTGGATGCGGTGCTGACCACGGTCTATCTGATTTTCACCACCGGCTATGTGGCGGGCTATGGGGCAAGTTCTGGGACGGGGTATGGGGAGGGCGCGCAAGACGCCCGCGATCTGTGCCACGAAGCCGAATATCTGATGCGGCTGATCGACCAGCTGCGCCCCGGCGAGGCCGAGATCGAGGGCGCGCTGGCGATGATGCTGCTGACCGGGGCGCGGCGCGCGGCGCGGATCGGCGCGGATGGGGCCAGCCTGCCGCCGGGCGATCAGGACCGTAGCCTGTGGGATGCGCCCCGCCATGCCGAAGGCCGCGCGGTTCTGGCCCGTGCGGTGGCCCGGCGCGCGCCGGGGCCATTCCAGATCAAGGCCGCCATTGCCGATTGCCAGATGGCCACCCCCGGTCCGGACTGGGCGCAGATCGCGGCGCTGTACGGGGCCTTGCTGCGCCACGAGCCGACGCCGGTGGTCCGCCTGAACGCCGCCGTTGCCCTGGCCGAGGCGGGCGATCCCCGGCAGGCCTTGGCACTGGTGGAGGCTTTGGGCGACAGCTTGGGCGACTATCAGCCCTGGCATGCGGCGCGCGCCGCCCTGCTGGCCGCCTTGGGTGATCCCGGGGCGGCCTGCGCCTATGACCGCGCCATCGCCGCCGCACCGACCCCGGCCGAGGCGTTGTTCCTGCGCCGTAGGCGGGATGCGCTGTAGGCGGGGTGGCGCAGGCGGGGTGCGCGCCCTGTCAGAGTGCTGGGTCAGACCTGTCCGGAACCGCTTCTTTTGTGTCCGCAAAAACGCCGGTGTCCCGCCGCCGTTGACATAGTTTTGCCGCAAACCGGTACAATCGTAGCGCGAGAAGCCTTCCCCTGACACGCGCGCCAGACCTGCCGCAGGGGGGGAACAGGCACAGGCATTTGCCCAAAGGATGACGAATATGAAGATACTGGCTGTCGATGACGATCCCCTGATCCTTGACCTGCTGATCGCCACCCTGGCCGCCAATGGCTATGAGGATGTGACCACCGCCGGCAGTGCGGATGTGGCGGCGCAGTTGATCTCGGCGGCGACGCAGCCCTTTGAGTGTTTCTTGCTGGATGTCATCATGCCCGAGGTTGACGGGATCGAATTGTGCCGCTGGATCCGGTCCTGCGCGCTGTACCGCGCCACGCCGATCCTGATGGTCACCGGCATGTCGGACATGCGGTTCATCACCCGCGCCTTCCGGGCCGGGGCCTGGGATTACGTCACCAAACCCTTTGAGGCGGTGGAACTGATCACCCGGGTGCGTCTGGCGCAGCGCGGTCCCGAGGCGGACCGCCGTCTGCGCGACACCGGTGCCGAAACCCGCGCGCCCAAGACCTATGCCGCCGATCAGGCCGCCTTTGCCCTGGCCGAGCCGGTGGCGCTGGATCCGGTCGAGGGGGTGATCGGCTTTGTCGCCTTGCAGAACTATCTGCTGCAACTGTCGCGCGGGGCGTTTTACGCCACCAGCGTGCTGGCGCTGCAAATTCAGGACGCCGAGGGGATTTACGGCGTCTGCGCGCCGGGCCGGTTCCGCGGCCTGTTGGGCGAGGTGGCCGGGGCAACGGTCAGCGCGCTGAAAGGGTCGGATTGTATTCTGTCTTATGCCGGCAATGGCACCTTTGTCGGCGTGCTGGGCTTTGCCGAGGCGCGGGATTTCGACGAGGTCGAGTTGATGATCAACCTGATGATCGACCGGCTGCATCTGACCGACGAGGCGGGCCAGCCTTTGGGCCTGCGCGTGGTGGTTGGCGCGCCGCATCCGGTGGGCATGTTGAAAACCGGGCGGGTGGCGGTGGCGCTGCTGCGCCGGGCGATCAAGGATATCGCGGTCAGTCCGCGCGCCCGGGCTTTGGGGCAGGGCCAGGGGGTCAGCGGGGCCAGCGTCCTGCTGAAGGCGCTGGCGCAGGTCGGGTAGGGCCGGGGCATGAATCCGACCGCGGTTCTGGACCAGACGATCGACGCGCTGCGCCCGCGCTTCTTTGAGATGCTGTCCGACCGGCGCGCCCAGTTCCAGCAGATCCGCGCCCGGCTGGCGGCCCTTGCGGGGCCGCAGGACCGGGAGGGGGTTTTTGTCGGCACACAAACCCTGCCGGCCCTGCTGGACGATCTGGGCTTTGGCGCGCACCGCATCGTCGGTGTCGCCGCCACCTTTGGCTTTTCCACTCTGGGGACTTTGGCACGGACGGTGGAACGCACGCGCCCCGCCGCGCCGACGGATCCGCGCCTTGCCCAGCTTTTGGCGGCGCTGGACGATCTCTTGGCCGAAATGACGCGGGTGCTGCGCTAGCCGGGGACGCGGACTGCCCGATCGCCCGCTTACGACAAACATCTGTTTGTCGTGACCGCGCCGGGGCCGGGGCAGGGGGCGCCCGCGCCGCCGTCCGATCTTACGACAAACCCGCAATAATCAATTGCCGACAATAACCGGGCCATATAGGTTTGTCGTGACCGGGACTTTAACCCGGGGGGGAAGATCATGGGCAGGGGACCAATCGCATGGCGCTGATCGGCTATGCCCGGATTTCCACCGCCGAGGGCGGGCAGGTTCTGGACCGCCAGCTGGATGCGCTGCGGGCGGCGGGCTGCGAGCGGGTGTTTGACGACCGCGCCTCGGGGGCGGGGGCGGATAGGCCGGGGCTGGCGGCCTGTCTGGATTTCCTGCGCCGGGGCGATGTTCTGGTGGTGCTGGATCTGGACCGGCTGGGCCGGCTGGCGGCCGAGGTGATCGCGCTGATTGACCAGCTGGCCCAAGGCGACATCGGCTTTCGCGCGCTGAACGCGCCGATGGACACCACCACCCCGGCGGGACGGGCATTCTTGCAGATCCAGGCCGCCTTTGCCGAGATGGAGCGCAATGTCATCCGCCAGCGCGTCACCGAGGGCCTGGCCGCCGCCCGCGCCCGTGGCCGCAAAGGCGGGCGGCCCAGGGTGATGAGCGCGGACAAGCTGCGCTATGCCTTGCATCTGATGACCGACAGCCGCCGGTCGATCCCCGAGATCTGCACCGAACTGGGGGGCATCCGCCCCTCGACCCTGTACCATTATGTGCAAGCCGACGGCGGGCTGAAGGCGGCAGGACGCGAGTTGCTGGAGGCGGGCGAGGCGGGCAAGCCGGGATCAGAAAATGCGCCAGAAAAGAGGACATAAATAGGCCGGATCGCGCATTAAACCCAGGCCCGCGCCAGAAATCATGGATAACGCCGTACCCCCTCGCTTCCCCCCCGAATCATAGGGGCGCTGGGGCGCGGAAATCGGGGGGATGGGGTTCTCAAAGACAGCATTGGGGCAAAAAAAGGGCAGGTGCGCGGCGCGATTGTGTATAAACGTGCAACAATCGCGGAAAACAGCGGAAAACTGCAAAAAAATCGGCGCGATTCCGTTGGCAATTCACCCAGTCTTGAGAGTTTCCTTGCCGCTCCCTGGCAAAATATGCTTTTAAGGGGCAAGTGAATTTCTGCAAAGACGCTGCCGTCTGAGGCAGAGTGGTTAAAGGGGTATATTGAAATGAAGTCGATGTTGCTTGCGCTTGCTTGTATCTGCTCTGCCGGGATTGCCCAGGCAGCTGTCGTCAATGTGGATGTCACCACGCCGGCCACCGGCACCTGGGAAGTCTATACCGGCGCGGGCCCGATCGGGATGGATCAGTTCAACGAGGACGGCGTGGTCTACACGCTTGAAGAAAGCCAGGGCGTGACCGTTCCGGTGACCCTGACGACCTTCGGCGGCACCGTGCCGGCTGGCACCGTTGTGGACAGCACCCTGGTTTGGGTTGACCCTTCGGACCTGATGAACACCCAAGCGACGATCGACTTTTCGTCTGACATCGTCGGCATCATCGTCGGCTCGGTCACGCTGTTGCTGACCGATGCCCTGTTCGGCAGCGACGTGGTCACCTACTTCTACGGTGCCTTCACCGGGCTGGAGCGGATCGACTCGTTGTTCATCGTCGATGAGAACACGATCACCATCAACTTCTGGACCGATAATCCGGGCGATTACATCCGCGTGCTGACCGCAACCCCGATCCCGGTTCCGGCCGCTGGTCTGATGTTGCTGGCTGGCCTTGCCGGTCTGGCTGCCCTGCGCCGCCGCAACCCGCGCGGCACGGCCCTCGCGGCCTGAGCCAAGGCTTGATACCGGGTCAGCGCCAAACGCCTGACCCAAGACAGAGACAGTCAAAGGCCCTTCGGCATATGCCGGGGGGCCTTTTGTTTGGGCCAGATCCCAGATCCGGCATGGCCAGATCCCAGATGGGCGACAAGGCGCCGGATCGCGGGTCTTTGGGCGGAGTCTGGCCGAAACCGGGGGCAAAGCCCGGCCTGACCCGGGGGCAGGCGCCGGGTTGAGACTTGTCACCCTGAAAGCTTCATCCTAAAGTTGTTCCGTGCAAATCAAGGCCGGGGGGCAAATTGATGACGCTATGGACATTCATGCTGGCGCTTTATGTCGCGACGACGGTGATGGCGCTGGTGATGAC
>JANNBI010000436.1:0-1615 GCA_031385345.1 Paracoccaceae bacterium
GGTGCGCTTTGCCACCCCGGCAATTCAGATGACGTCGAAGGTCATTGACGGCACCTTCCCGGATTACACGCGCGTGATCCCGACCGGCAACACCCGCCGGTTGGAAGTGGACGCCAGCGAATTCGCCAAGGCCGTGGACCGGGTGGCGACGGTGTCGTCGGAACGCAGCCGCGCGGTGAAGCTGTCACTCGACGAGGACCGGTTGGTTCTATCGGTCAACGCGCCGGATTCGGGCGCCGCCGAAGAGGAACTTGCGGTCGCTTACGGCGATGAGCGGCTGGAAATCGGCTTTAACGCCAAGTATCTGCTGGAAATCGCCTCTCAGGTGGATCGGGAGAATGCGGTGTTTCTGTTCAACTCCAGCGGGGATCCGACGCTGATGCGCGAAGGCAATGACATGAGCGCGGTCTATGTCGTGATGCCGATGCGCGTCTGACGCGACACTGGGGGACCAGTCCCCCAGGACCGTGTTTTTGACAAAACACGATCTGCCCCCTTGGGATATTTTTGAACAGATGAAAGGGGTTATGGGTGAGCGGTCTGGCCATTTCAGCGCTGACCCTTGGTCATTTTCGCAGCCATAAGGCGGCGCGCATGGTGTTTGATGGGCGGCCGGTTGCCATCGTCGGGCCAAACGGTGCGGGCAAAACCAATATTCTGGAAGCGGTGTCGTTGCTGTCGCCCGGGCGCGGATTGCGGCGCGCGGCGGCCGAGGATTTCGCCCGTCGGCCCGAGGTTTTGGGCTGGCGCGTGACGGCCGAGATAGAGGGCTTGCTGGCCGCCCATCAGGTTGAAACCGGGGCCGAGGCCGGCGAGACGCGGGTGGTGCGGATCGACGGCAAAATCTCCACTCAGGTCGGGTTGGCGCGGATCACGCGGGTCTTGTGGCTGGTGCCCGCGATGGACCGTCTGTGGATCGAGGCGGCAGAGGGGCGGCGGCGATTTCTGGACCGCATGACCCTGTCCTTCATCCCCGATCATGCCGAGGCAGTGCTGGCCTATGACAAGGCAATGCGCGACCGCAACCGGCTGTTGAAGGACGGGGTCAGTGATGCGCGCTGGTACATCGCGCTGGAAGGAGCGATGGCCGAGGCCGGGGCGCAGGTGATGGCGAACCGGCAGGCGGCGCTGGCGCGGCTGGAGGCGGCGCAAGTCGATGCCCAAGCGACAGCGACAAGCGGATTTCCGCGGGCCGACCTGATGCTGATATCGCCCGAGGGTGAGGATGTGCCGGGCGATCAGCTGGCGCTGGTCTGGGCCGAGGGGCGACGGCGCGACATGGCGGCGGGGCGCACCCTGCAGGGCCCGCACCGGGCGGATCTGCGGGCAATCTATGCGGCCAAGGGTGTTCCGGCAGACCAATGTTCGACCGGCGAGCAGAAGGCGCTGTTGATCTCGCTGATCCTGTCGAATGCGCGGGCTTTGCGGGCGGATCTGGGCCGCGCGCCGGTCTTGTTGCTGGACGAGGTGGCGGCACATCTGGACGAAGCGCGGCGCGCGGCGCTGTATGATGAGATTTGCGCATTGGGTGCGCAGGCGCTGATGACCGGGACCGAGGCCAGCCTGTTCAGCGCCTTTGACGGGCGGGCGCAGATGATGAGCGTGGCAGATGATG
>JANNBI010000464.1:0-3509 GCA_031385345.1 Paracoccaceae bacterium
CGGGCGAGGCTGTCTTCCATCGCCTGGATCACCAGTTCGGGGTCGATCATCTTTTCGCGGGCCACGGCCTCTGCGGTTTGCAACAGTTCAAGCTGGTTGGCAGATGTAATCGCCATTGGGTCTCTCCCGGCCTAGTGCTTCGTTTCGGGGGTGGGATCTTCGTCCTCATCCCCTTCGGATGTCTCAACCTCATCGAACATCGTTTCATCAAACGCGCCCGAAACCTTCTTTTGCCGCAGCATTTCCGCGATCAGCTGGTCGGTCAGGATCAGCTTGGCATCCGACAACCAGTCGAACTTCAGCCCGATGATCATTTCCTCGGCACCTTCTGCGATGTCGATCAGCACCTCGTCGCCTTCGACCCCGGCCAATCCGCCCTTGAACCGACGACGCCCGTCGATCAATTCGGTGGTTTCAATCCGGGCTTCCCAGCCTTTCCAGACCTCGAAATCCTTCAGACGGGTCAGCGGACGGTCAATCCCCGGAGAGGAGACTTCCAGCACATAATTCTCTTCCACCGGATCTTCGACATCCAGCACCGCCGAAACGGCCGTCGAAATCTCACCGCATTCATCCACGCCGATGCCGCCATCTGGGCGCTCGGCCATGATCTGCAAGGTGCGGGTCTTGCCGCCCATCAGACGGATGCGCACCAGTTCAAACCCCAAGCCTTCGATGACCGGGGTCACGATCTGGGCAAGGCGTTGGTCGATGGCGGTTTTGGCGATCAGATCGGACATTGGTTTGTGTTCGCGGTTCCAGAAATGAAAAACGGGCCAAACGGCCCGGGCAGAGGTCTCGGTCGCTTCAGGTTTGGACCCTGAAACTGCTGTTGAACGCGATATAGGACGGATGGGCGGGGAATGCAAGGGAATAGGCCCGCGCCAGACAGGGGCGCAGGGGCATTGTCCAGTTGCGCCAGACCGGCAATCCGCCACCCATGCAAATCAGCGGGTTACGCCGTTTCCCCGCCGGTTTTGCGCCGGTTTTGCCCACCGTCTTGACCGCCGGATTTTCCCCCCTTACCCCGGTGCAACCCCCCCTGTGGCAAAGGCGGCCTGTCATGCGAATCCCTTTGGCGATCTGTGCGGTTCTGCTGGGCCTTTCGGCGCAAATCGCCACGGCAGAAACCCTCGAATGTCAGGCCGACCTGGCCGGGCAACCCACCGCGCTGCTGTTTGAAAGCGATGCCGTCGGATTCAGATCCATCTGGGAAAAGTGGAGCCCCCTGGCCCCCGAATGCCCCTCTGAAGCGATCCTTCTGGCGCTGAAACCCGAAATCGTGCTGGAAGGCGACAGTGCCTTTGCCGCCTATTGTCTGCTGACCGACCCCGAAACCGGCGCCTATCTGGCGGTGGTCAAGGACAGCGCCGACCGCTTTGGCCGCTGCAAGACCGAGGGCCGGGTCTGTCGCGTCTTTCGAGGCGCCAAGGAATTTGCCGGGGCGGCGGTGTCGGGCAGCTATGACGTGCTGACCGCGCCGGCCACCATCCGCACCGTCGGCATCGCCGCCCTTACGCCCACCATCGGCGGCGGCACGGTTCTGGCCGCAACCGTCAGCCAGTTGGGCGCTGTGGCCAGTTCCGCCGTCACCCTTGCCACCGCGCCCGCCGTAGCAACCGGCGCGGTCGCAGGGGCCGTGGTGATCGGCGGGGCGGTTTTGGTGTGCGGGCGATAGGCGAGGCACCAGAGGACCGTCTGATGAAGGCTCCGGCGGAGCCTTCATCGGTCCGATTGCCCAAAAGCCGCAAGGCGTTGGGCAAGGGGTGTTCCGCAGGCTTGAACGTTTGGGCGAATTGGGGCGCGTCTGCCTGGGGCCGGCGCGGCAACGCGCCTGCCCGGGGGCAGGCAGGCGCGGCCCAATTCGATTGAAATCAAATTGGGCAAAAAGACTTCGGTTTAACCCACCCCTACCCTTGCGTGATCACATACAGTTTCCGTACCGTTTCAATCACCCGCCATTCCCCAATCCAGCCCAAGGGCAGGTTGATCGCATCCCCCGGCCCCAACCGAACCTTGCGACCATCCACATGGGTCATCTCGACCATCCCCGCGATGAAATGGCAAAACTCCGCAGACCGGGTCCGGTCCGCAGAAAACCGCCCCGGCGTGCATTCCCAAACCCCGATCTCCACCCGCCCATTGGCGGACACCCATAGCGTGACCGAGGCTTCCATCTGATCCCCCTCCAAACTTGTGGGCTTGGCCGCAAAGGCCCCCAAAGGGGTCTGCGCTAGGGCGTGAAAGGCAGAAAGATCGATCATTTTGGTCCTTTTTGCGGGGATGGGCTTGGTTAAAATCCGGTTAAGAAAAAATGAGAAAGTGTTTGGTTACAGTGGTTTAACAAAATGTCCAGATCTGGACAGACCTAAACCCCCGCATCCCGCAGGGCATTCGTAGCCGCCACCAGATGCTCGGATATTCCCGGTTCCGACAAGGCATGACCGGCCAAGGGCACAATCTTCAACTCCGCCGCCGCCCACCCCTGCGCCAGTTTCCAGGCCGACACCGGCGGGCAAACCATATCATAGCGCCCCTGAACGATCGTTGCCCCGATCTGCTCGATCTTGTGGCGGTTCTTCAGGATCCAGCCGTCCTGTTCCAGAAACCCGCCGTTGACGAAGTAATGATTCTCCAGCCGGGCGAAAGCGCGGGCATAGTCGGCGGGACTTTCCCCCCAGACCCCCTCGTTGAACACCGAAGCCAACGCATTCTCCCAGGCCGACCAGGCCCGCGCCGCCCGCGTCTCCACCGTCTGATCCCCACAAAACAACAGACGATGATAGGCGGCGATCGGGCTGCCCCGCTCTTCGTCCGGCAAGGGTGCCAGAAAGCGCTGCCACAGATCCGGAAAGAACCCGCCCACCCCGCCGCCATAGAACCAGTCCAACTCGGACTGCTCGGCCAGAAAGACGCCGCGCAGGATCAGGTGGCGCACCCGGTCGGGATGGGTGATCGCATAGACCAGCGCCAGCGTCGCCCCCCATGACCCGCCGAACAGCACCAGCTTGTCGATCCCCAAAGCCTGCCGGATCACCTCGATGTCGCGGATCAGATGCCAGGTCGTGTTATCCTCAACACTTGCATGCGGCCGCGACCGGCCACAGCCCCGCTGATCAAACAGAATGATGTTATAGTGGCTGGGATCGAAATAACGCCGCATCGCGGGGCTGCACCCGCCCCCCGGCCCGCCATGCAGCACCATAACCGGCACCCCCGCCGGATTGCCGCATTGCTCCATATAGATGCGGTGCCCGTCCCCCACCTCGATCTGCCGCTGTTCAAACGGCTCTACCGGGGGGTACAGATAATCGACTGCGCGCTTTTGCCCTGATCTTTGATCCATCGCAAACCTGTATTACATGGTCAGACTGTACCGCCTTTGCGGCGGGCGCAAGGAGTTCTGAAATGTCTGTCACCTCCACGATCGACCCCACCGAAGTTGCCAAGTTTGAAGCGATGGCCGCCGAATGGTGGAATCCCAACGGCAAATTCAAACCGCTGCACCA
>JANNBI010000479.1:0-1640 GCA_031385345.1 Paracoccaceae bacterium
GTCGGCGGGTCTGGGCAAAGCGCCAAAGACGGCGGATGCCGACCGGTATGAACATGCCTATGCGTTCTGCGACATTCTGATCGCGGGCGGCGGGGTTGCGGGATTGCAGGCGGCTTTGATCGCCGGGGCGTCCGGCGCGCGCGTGATGGTGATGGAGCAGACCGCGCACTGGGGCGGGCGGGCACCGGTCGACGGCGACGTGATCGACGGAATAACCGCCGAGGATTGGGTTAAGACCGCCTTGGAAGCCCTTGGCAAGATGGAGAATGTGGCGATCCGCGCGCGCTGTATGGTGGCGGGGTCTTATGATCATGGATATGTTCTGGCAGATGAAAACGTCGCGGATCATTCTCCCGGCGACGGGCGGCCAAAGCATCGGTTGTGGCGGATCAGGGCCGGGCGGATCATTGCGGCCACTGGCGCGCTGGAACGGCCTTTGGCCTTTGCCGGCAATGATATTCCGGGCGTCATGCTCGCCTCGGCGGTGCGGGATTACGTGGTGAACCACGGTGTGTCAGCCGGGGACCGCACGGTGCTGGTCACCAACAATGACGACGCTTACCGCACCGCGATTGCCCTACGCAACGCCGGGCTGGAGGTGCCATTGATCGTCGATGCACGGGCCAATGTGACCGGCGATCTTCCGGATCAGGCCCGCGCGATGGGCATTCGCATCACCGCAGGCCGGGCGATCGTCAAGGTCAAGGGTGGTAAGCGGGTGACGGGGGTGTCTGTCGGGTTGCAAGCGGGCGAAGGGGCTGTGCTGGAGGAGGTTGCCTGCGACGTGGTGGCGATTTCGGGGGGCTGGTCGCCGGTCGTGCATCTGTTCAGCCATTGCGGCGGCAAGTTGATCTGGGACGAAGCGCAGGCGCATTTTCGTCCCGACGCGACGCGCCCACCGACGGGTCAGGACGGCGAAGCGATGGTCTTTTGCGCCGGGGCAGCCAATGGCGAATTGCAGGCCGACCGCGCGCTGGCCGATGCGGGCGGTGTCGCGCGCGAAATCATCCGCGAGATGGGTCTGAAGTCCGATGCCAATCTGGCCAAGGCTGACGTCGCCACCGAGGCCGCGATGGAGCCGGTCTGGGTGATGCCGCAGGGGGCCAATACCAAACTGCGCACCAAGATGTGGCTGGATTTTCAAAACGATGTGAAGGTGTCGGACGTCCAACTTGCCGCGCGGGAGGGCTATTCCAGCGTTGAACATACCAAACGCTACACCACCCTTGGCATGGCGACGGATCAGGGAAAGCTGTCCAATATCAACGGTCTGGCCGTTCTGGCCAATGCGTTGAACGACAAGATCCCGAATGTGGGGACGACGACATTCCGGCCCCCCTATACTCCGGTACCGCTGGGTGCTTTGGCGGGCGAATCGCGCGGCGACATCTTTCAACCGTTGCGGCGCACACCGATGCATGGCTGGCATGAGGCGCAGGGGGCTTACCTTGAACCGGTGGGTCTGTGGCGGCGGGCCTATTGCTATCCACGCGGTGGCGAAAGTCACGATCAGGCGGTTCACCGCGAGATTTTGAACACGCGGGCCAATGTCGGGCTGCTGGATGCGTCGACGCTTGGCAAGATCGTGGTCAAAGGGCCGGATGCGGGGCGGTTTCTGGACATGCTTTACACCAATGTCA
>JANNBI010000008.1:0-21371 GCA_031385345.1 Paracoccaceae bacterium
GATTGCCCAACCCAAGGGCAGTCAGTTTCTGGTCGTGGACAGTTTCTCCAAGACGGTTCAACTGGGGGTGGGGCTGGAAGCCTCGGGGCGGTTAAGCCGGGCGTCAATGTCGCGCACCATTCAGGCGCTGCGGATCTGCCAGCAAAAAATCGAACGCCATCAGGTCACAAGAATGCGGCTGGTCGCGACAGAGGCGTGCCGGCGGGCGCGCAATGCCAAGGATTTCATCAAGCAGGTCCGGCGCGAAACCGGGTTGCAGCTGGAAATCATCGCGCCCGAAGAAGAGGCGCGACTGGCCGTGATATCCTGCGCGCCTTTGGTGGCCGCCACGACAGAGCAGCTTTTGGTGGTGGATATCGGTGGGGGATCGACCGAACTGGTCTGGATTGACCTGTCCAAGGTGGACCCAAAAGAACGCTCACGCGCGATCATGCGGATGCATGCGGGGTTCAAGGGTGGCAGCGAGGCGAATGTCGTGGACTGGATTTCGGTGCCGCTGGGGGTTGCGACGCTGAAGGACCAGTTTCAGGATGTCGAAGATGACGGCGCGCGCTTTGCTCTGATGAGCTGGTTTTTTGAAGAAAACCTTGCGAGTTTTTCGCCCTATTACGCGCAGGCGGCGCGCGAGGGGTTCCAGATCATCGGCACGAGCGGCACGGTCACCACGGTTGCCGCCAGCTTTCTGGGGCTTCGGCGCTATGACCGGGCAAAGGTGGATGGGTTGCTGATGACCTCGGCGCAGATTGACCATGTGATCCGGGAATACCTTGCGCTGGGGCCAGATGGGCGTAAGAACGACCCGCGCATCGGACGGGATCGGCACACGCTGATCATGTCGGGGGCGGCGATTTTGCAGGCCTTGATGCGCATCTGGCCGACGGACCGCTTGAGTGTGGCCGATCGGGGCCTGCGTGAGGGCCTGCTTTACGCGCAGATGAGCGCGGACGGCATTTTGGAAGACGGACCAGATCTATGACGACGGACGGCAAATCGGGCGAAAAGAACACCTCGGGGCGCGGGCAACGCGAATTGCGGGTGCGGGTCAAGACGGCCAAGGGGCGCAAATTGTCGTCGACGCTGTGGCTGGAACGGCAATTGAACGACCCTTACGTGATCCGCGCCAAGAAAGAGGGCTTTCGTGGCCGCGCGGCCTATAAGATCATGGAATTGGACGACCGCTATGGCTTTTTGAAGCCAGGCGCGCGGGTGGTGGACCTTGGCTGTGCGCCGGGGGGCTGGTGCCAGATCGCGGTGGACCGGGTCAATGCGCTGGGGGAAAACCTGAAAAAGCCAGTGGGCCGGGTGTTGGGCGTCGATCTTCAAGAGGTCGAGGCGATTGCCGGGGCCGAGATTCATCTGCTCGACTTTTTGGCGGATGAGGCGGACGGGCTGGTCAAAGGCTGGTTGGGCGGCAAGGCCGATGTGGTGATGTCCGACATGGCGGCAGCGTCCAGCGGGCATAAGGGAACCGACCATTTGCGCATCGTGGCGCTCGTCGAGGCGGCGCTGGCCTTTGCCTTTGACGTGCTGGACGAAGGCGGCACCTTTGTCGCCAAGGTTCTAGCGGGCGGCGCCGAAAATGAGATGCAGACCCTGCTGAAGAAGAATTTCCGCAAGGTGGCGAATGTAAAGCCGCCAGCCAGCCGCAGCGACAGTTCGGAAAAATTTGTCGTGGCGCAGGGATTTCGCCGCCAGATCACGCCGGACGAGGCCGAAACCGAAGCGTGATCACATAAATTTGAAAGGCGCCCGAATGGGGCGCCTGTAGGGGATTCCAGACTTGACAGGTGGTCTGCGGTGTCAGCCGCCCCAGGCGCGGACCGGGCCGCAATCCATGTGGACGAAGTTCGACCGAGAGTAGCTTCCGACCCCGCCCGCCGCGCAAACCTTGGCCGCTTTGGCCATTTGGCCGACGGTACGGGATTTAAGCCGCAGGTCAGCCGCCTGACCTTTCATGTGCAAAGAGTTCTTCGCGACGCCGCCCGACTGCGAGCGCAACAAGGCATTGGTGGCGGGGCTGCGGTAGCCCGACAGCAACATATAAGGTTCGTTCACGTCCATCAGGCGGTGGGCGGCAGCGATGATATCCATATTTCGCGGATCCATCTTGATGGCGTCATCGGACCGCCAGTCGCGCATGAAGTGATTGATTTCCTTCATCACCTCGGGGATGTATTCGCCTTCGATCCAGTAGATCGTATCAATGCTTTCCCCGGTCCTGCCGGAATAAAGCCGCACACGGCGGATGTCGCCGGCGCCTTTCAACAATCCAAAGGCGTTGGAATAACTAGGAGCCGCGATCACGGCAGTTGCAGCGAACACACCCAAAAGGCCGCGCCGAGTAAGGCTGGTGGTAGAAGTATTGGCCATTCTGATGCCCTGTCCTGTCCATTTGGTCTTCGACCGCTTTCGCCAGCGGTTCGTTGCATTGTCCCCATGCCGGAACCTTATGGCATGAAGCGGCGTTGTGCCAAAGCAGCAAAATACTGGTCGCGGTCAGGTTGCAGGCGAATCGGCAAGATTTCGCTAACGGACATGTGATCTGGGCGAATTACCGCCCCGCCCGCCGTGGCAGGACGGTCACAGGGGCCAAACATGCTGCACTTTCAGCGATTTACATGCCGCAAAATTTCCCCGATGCATTTTGGAACGGTTCGGCCCGCTGCTGGGACAGACCTTCAATTAAAGGATTTCGGGATGTCTGCGCCCGTCTTGTCTGGCCGCTTGGGTCGATCGTCGATTGTTTCTCTCATTTTAACGATGGGAATCGGTTGGTCGGGGGCGGCGGTGGCCTCGCCCACGGCTTTTGCCCAGGCGCTGTCGGCGGCGGTGGCCGAGGAGGAGGCGCTGGCGGGCTATTACCGCGCCGGGATTTATGCCGATCTGTGGACCGGGCCGGATGACGCAGCGCGGCGCGCGGCGCTGTTTGCGGCGCTGGATCTGGCGGATGTGCATGGATTGCCAGTGGCACGTTACGACGCGGCGGGCCTGCGGGCGGCCTTCAGTGCGGTGCAGACCGAAGGCGACCGGGGCCGGCTGGAGGCCGCTATGTCGCGCGCCTATCTGCAATTCGTTCGCGATCTGTCGTCCGGCGCGCTGACCCCGTCGCAGATTGATCCGGCGATTAAAAGAGAGCCGCAACGCCCTGATCCCGCTTTGCTTTTGGCGCGGGCAGGGGGCGAGAATTTCGAAAGATTTCTGGCGGATCTGCCGCCCGATCACCCGGAATACGCCAGGCTGATCAAGGAAAAACTGACACTGGAGGCGACGATGGCCACCGGAGGCTTTGGTCCGGCGATTGTGGCCGAAAAGCTGGAATCCGGCGATCAAGGGCTGGCGGTGGTCGCCCTGCGTGACCGGTTGCAGGCCTTTGGCTATCTGGGGCCGACGGCAAGTCAGGATTATGACCAGCGCATCGCGGTGGCGGTGCAGCGGTTCCAGTCGGACTTTGGCCTGCCGGTGGACGGGGTGGCGGGGACCAGCACCATCGCGGCGCTGAATGAACAGCCCGGTGATCGGCTGCAATCGGTGGTGGCGGCGCTGGAGCGGCTGCGCTGGATGGGCGATGCGGCCTTTGGCGACCGGCATATCTGGGTCAACCAGCCCTCATTCACCGTGCAGATCGTTGATGAGGGCAAGGTCAGCTACAACTCGCGCGTGGTGATCGGAAAGACGGATGCCGACACCCAAACCCCCGAGTTTTCCGAAACCATGAAGTTTCTGGTGATCAATCCGTCCTGGTCGGTGCCGCGGTCGATCACGACCAAGGAATATCTGCCCCTTCTTCGGTCCAACCCCAATGCGGTCGGGCATTTGCAGGTGATCGACGGCAATGGCCGGGTGGTGCCGCGCGGGGCGGTGAATTTTGCCGCCTATTCGGCGTCGAACTTCCCTTTTGCGCTGCGGCAGGCCCCGTCGGATGGCAATGCCTTGGGCAAGGTGAAGTTCATGTTCCCCAATCCCTATAACATCTATCTGCATGACACGCCGTCCAAAAGCCTTTTTGCCAATGAGGTGCGGGCCTATAGCCACGGCTGCATCCGCGTTGGCGCGCCGTTCGATCTGGCCTATGCGCTGCTGGCCCGGCAAAGCGATGATCCGCAGGGGCTGTTCCAGACCTATCTGGACAGTGGCGCCGAAAGCCGGGTCGATCTGGACGCTCCGGTGCCGGTGCATCTGGTCTATTTCACCGCATGGCCCAATTCCAAGGGCGTCGTGACCTATCTGCGCGACATCTATGGTCGCGACGGCAAGATTTTCGACGCTTTGGTCGAGGCCGGGCTGGCACCTTTGGACGTTCAGGGCTAATTTCTGTCCGGCAACGACCCAGAAAGCAAAGATGGCGCATACAATCGCTGAGATAGCGGCGGCCTTGGGGGCGCAGGCGGTTGGGGATCTGACCCTGATCGTCACAGGCGCTGCCGAGCCGGCGCGCGCGCGGGCGGATCAGCTGGCTGTGGCCATGTCGCCCGCCTATGCCGAGGGTCTGGGTCAAGGGGCTGCCAAGGCGGCGCTGGTCTGGCCGGGAGCGGATTGGCGGGCTTTGGGGCTGAAAGCCGCGATCTTTGCGCCGCGTGGTCGGTTGGCCATGGCGGGGCTGACGGCTTTGCTGGATCCGGGGCCGCAGATTGCGCCGGGCATTCATGCGATGGCGTTGGTGGACGCCTCAGCCCGGATCGGCGCGGATGCCTGTATCGGGCCTTTTGTGGTGATCGGTGCGGGGGCGGTGATTGGTGCAGGCGCGCGCATCGCATCGCACGTCGTGATCGGCGCGCGGGCGCAGATCGGCGATCAGGTGATGTTGCTAGAGGGCGTCAAGATCGGCCATGACGTGACCTTGGGCGACCGGGTGATCTGTCATCAGGGCGCGGTGATTGGCGGCGACGGGTTTTCCTTTGTGACGCCGGTTAAGTCCGGGATTGAAGAAATCCGCGAAACCCTAGGAAAACGCTCAGAAATTCAGGATCAAAGCTGGACGCGCATCCATTCGCTTGGGGCGGTGACAATTGGCGATGATGTTGAAATCGGGGTCAATGCGACCATCGACCGGGGGACGATCCGCGACACGACGGTGGGGGCCGGGACCAAGATCGACAACCTTGTCCAGATTGGCCACAATGTTCAGGTCGGACGCGATTGCATGATCTGCGGGCAGGTCGGCATCGCCGGATCGTCGCGCATTGGCGACCGGGTGGTTCTGGGCGGGCAATGCGGGGTCAGCGACAACATCTTTGTCGGCGACGATGTGATCTGCGGCGGTGCAACCAAGATTTTCACCAATGCCCCGGCGGGACGGGTTCTTCTGGGCTCTCCAGCCGTGAAGATGGAGGTTCATGTCGAAATGCAAAAGGCGCTGCGGCGTTTGCCCCGGCTGTTTCGGCGGGTCAGCGCGCTGGAAGGCGGGGCCGATGCCGACCGGGATTGAGGCGCGGGTCGCAGAGATTCTGGCGGGGATTGGCCGGATTGATGCGGGGCTTCTGACGCGCGACACCGATCTGGCGGGACTGGGTCTGGACAGCATCGTCATGGTCGAGGCGATTTTCGCGTTGGAAGAGGAATTTGAGATTGAGGTTCCTTATGCCTCGGCCCCCGGACCGGTCAGCTTTGGCGCTTTGGTCGATCAGATCGCGGGATTGGTGCGGGCGCGGGTATGAGGCGGGTGGTGATCACCGGCGCTGGCACGGTGAACCCGCTGGGGGCCAATCTGGCGCAAACCTATGACGGGTTCCGGCAGGGGCGCTGTGCCATCGGGCCGCTGGATCTGCCCGAGATTGACCGCCTGACCATCAAGATCGCCGCACCGGTGCGCGGCTGGACGCCCGAGTTTTCGCCGCAGATCCTGTCAATCTGCGACCGGTCAACCCTGATGGCGTTGCAATCAGCGGCCGAGGCCGTGGCCATGGCCGGTCTGCACCTGACCGAAGCCGAGGCGCTGGAAGCTGGCGTCATCATCGGCACGGCGGGGGGCGGACATATGGCCGCCGAAGCCGCCTACCGCGCAGTGTTTGAACAGGGCAAGGCGCGCGTGCATCCCTTTACCGTGCCGCGTCTGATGGCCAACGCCGCCGCCAGCCAGATCGCCATTGCCCATGGGCTGAAGGGGCCGGGTCTGGCAGTGTCAACCGCCTGCGCCAGTTCCAACCATGCCATCGGTCTGGCTTATCAGATGGTGGCGATGGGGCAGGCCGAGGTGATGCTGGCGGGCGGAACGGACGCTATGCTCGACTTTGGTGGGATCAAGGTATGGGAGGCGCTGCGGGTTCTGTCGCCGCAGGGATGCCATCCCTTTGCTGCGGGACGCGATGGTATGGTGCAGGGGGAAGGGGCGGCGGTTCTGGTGCTGGAAACGCTGGAGCGGGCGCGGGCGCGCGGGGCGGTTATCTTGGGCGAAATCAAGGGCTTTGGCATGACAAGTGATGCGGTCGATATGATCGTGCCGCAGGTCGATGGTGGGGTGCGTGCGATGTGGCAGGCGCTGCGGCAAGCCGGAATTGCGCCGTCCGACATAGGCTATGTCAACGCGCATGGCACCGGGACCGAAGCCAACGACTGCGCCGAAGCGCAAGCCCTGCACAAGGTTTTCGGGCCTTTCGGCGTGGCTGTGTCTGCGACGAAATCGGCGCATGGTCATCTGATCGGCGCGGCGGGCGCGGTCGAGGCGCTGGCCTGTCTGCTGGCGCTGAGCGAAGGGATCATCGCCCCCACGGTGGGCGGCAAGATGGCCGATCCGGATTTGGCGGTGGATCTGGTCACAGGCCTGCCGCGCGCGGCGGCGGTGCAGGCCTGCCTGTCCAACAGCTTTGCTTTTGGCGGGTTGAACGCGGTTTTATGCTTTGGCCGGGTCTGACAAACCCCGCCTGATCTAATTCGTGTTGGCAGCGGTCACGGCATCAAACCCGGCGGTGAAACCCTTTAGCGACATGGTGACAGGCACCTTCTGGTCCGGCGCGCCAGCAGGCACGATGGTCAGGGTCGCGGACGCGCCGTTCTTCATCTGGGCCAACTGTTCAGCGGAAAAACCAACGCGGGCGATGCAGCCGTCGATGCCGCAGACGGTGTAGGGATACAGCATCTCACGGTTGCCATCGACCACGAAGGCCAGATTGGCCGACAATAGCGTGTCCAGCGGCACCAAAATCGCCGCCCCTGCGACCGCCTGAGAGCCTTCGGGTAGGTTGAACATTGAAATTTCAGCGGTGGGGTTGCCGTCCGCGGTTTTCAGCAACTGGTACAGACGGCAGGGGTCGGACCCATCCTCGGCCTTGACGCAGCGCTGCTCCCACAGCTCAAACGTCGCGGCAAGGTAAAGTTCGCCAATCTCGGCCGTTTCTTGCGTCTTGATCTGCGGAGCGGCGGTTGTGCCCATCGACAGGGTCGGATCGACCACAGGTGCGGGGGCTGCGGTGGTGTCCTGGGCGATGGCGATCTGGGCCGCAAACAGGATCGGCGCGGCAAGGGCAAGGCGGCGCAAGGTTTTGGTGGCAATCGACATGACAGGATCCCTGATGGTTTGTCGCGTCCTAGCATGGCTGCGGGGCCAAGTCAGCGCACAAAATTGGCAAGTCAGGACCGGGTTAGGCAATATTCCGCTAAGGCTGGGGCAACGAATGCCGGTGGGTCAAATAAAGAAAAGGGCCGAGTAACCGGCCCTTATCATTGACTTTTTGCTCCCTGTCGGACTGGCCGACTTTATGTGGGGCATTGGTAAGCAGGTTTGATTTATCCGTCAATATGTAACCTGCGGTCAGTTCCAAAGAATTGATCGAAAAAAAGCCGCGCCTTTTGCGGGCGCGGCCAGTCAAAACAGGGAGGAAGTCACAACCGGAGGAGATGAGGCCACCCGGTGAATTCAGACTGGCAGGAAAGGGTTAAGAATGTATTTTGACGGCGAGCGTTCGGTTTTCGGTTGCGAATTCCGGCGGGGCAGTCAGCAAGGGTGGGTCAGATGTCGGATGTGGTTTTCGTGGGCGGCGGCGGGGTGGATTACGTGCTGCCCCAGACGCTTTTGCTGAAATACGGCAACCGGCACGGGTTGGTGGCCGGGGCAACGGGAACCGGCAAAACCGTGACGCTTCAGGTGCTTGCCGAAGAATTCTCCATGGCGGGGGTGCCGGTCTTTGCGGCAGATGTGAAGGGCGATCTGTCCGGCGTTGCGGCGGCGGGATCGGCCGAAGGCAAGCTGCACGCGGCGTTTGAGGCGCGGGCGGCGACCATTGGCTATCCCCTGACCTATGAACAGTTTCCGATCACCTTTTGGGATGTTTTCGGGGATCAGGGCCATCCGATTCGCGCCACGGTGGCGGAAATGGGGCCGCTGTTGTTGTCACGCCTGCTGGAGTTGTCCGAACCGCAGGAAGGCGTTCTAAACATCGCCTTTCGTCTGGCGGATGAAGAACAGCTGCCGCTGCTGGACCTGAAGGATCTGCGCGCGCTGCTCAGCTTTATCGCGGAGAACTCGGATGAGATCGGGCAAAGATATGGTCTGGTTGCCGATGCCTCGGTCGGGGCGATCCAGCGCCAGTTGCTGATCCTAGAAAATCAGGGTGCGACGCAGATGTTTGGCGAGCCTGCGCTGGATCTGGCGGATCTGATGCGCTGCGATGCGCAGGGGCGCGGCATGATCAACGTGCTGGCGGCGGACAAGCTGATGCAGTCGCCCAAGCTGTACGCGACCTTCCTGTTGTGGCTGCTGTCGGAATTGTTCGAAACCCTGCCAGAGGTTGGCGATCCGGACCGCCCCAAGCTTGTGTTCTTCTTTGACGAGGCGCATCTTTTGTTCACCGACGCGCCCAAGGCGTTGATATCCAAGGTGGAACAGGTGGCGCGGCTGATCCGGTCCAAAGGGGTCGGGGTCTATTTCATCACGCAAAATCCGGCGGATGTGCCCGAGGTTATTCTGGGCCAGTTGGGCAACCGGGTGCAGCACGCCTTGCGCGCCTTCACCGCCAAGGATCAGAAAGATCTGGCCAAGGCGGCAGAAACCTATCGCCCGAACCCCCGGTTCAAGATCGACGAGGCGATCCGGGATGTGGGGACGGGAGAGGCGGTGACTTCGTTCCTGGAAAACAAGGGCATTCCGGGCGTGGCGGAACGCACGCTGGTGCGGCCGCCCAAAAGCCAGTTGGGGCCGCTGGATCCGGCGCTGCGCGCGCAGATCATTGCGGCATCCCCGATGCAGGCGAAATACGGCACGATGATCGACCGCGACAGCGCCTATGAACGGCTGCGGGCGCGGGCGGCATCCGCCGGGGCCGAGGCGGCAACTGCGCCGCAAACGCCCTCCGCCGAGGATGGTCTGACCCATGCGCGGCGTTGGGACGGCGATCAGAAACCCACGGCCGCGCCCAAACCAGCGGCCCGGCGCACGGATTCGATGGGCGAGGCTTTTGCCAAGTCCTTCGTGCGGCAACTGGGCAGCCGGTCGGGGCAAGCGGTGGTGCGCGGCATTCTGGGGTCGATCTTCAAAAGACGGTAAGCGTTAAACTCTGCATTTTTCGGCCCAAATCGCGACATAATCCGGCGTTAATCTGATCCCCTCACGCCTTCGGGGGATCGCGTATGACAATGTCTGCCGCCGACCAGTATATGCTGGAATTGATGAACCGTGCCCGTCTTGACCCGGCGGGCGAAGCCGCGCGCTATGGCATCGACCTTAATCAAGGTCTGGCGCCGGGGACAATAAGCACCGGGTCAAAACAGGTTTTGGCACCGAATGAGTTGTTGGGCGCGGCATCGACCCAGCATTCGATGTGGATGATCCAGACCGACACCTTTTCGCATACCGGGATCAACGGCACGCAGCCCTGGGACCGCGCCACGCTTGAAGGGTATAGCTGGAACTCGATTGGCGAGAATATTGCCTGGGTCGGCACAACGGGGACGCTGGACCTTCTCAGCTCGATCAATTCACTGCACGAAAGCCTGTTCCTAAGCGCCGGTCACCGCGAGAATTTGCTGAACGGCAGCTACCGCGAGGTCGGGGTGTCGGTGGAAACCGGGATCTTCACCAGCGGATCGAATTACAACGCTGCCATCGTGACGCAGCTTTATGGGCTGTCGGGCAGCGCGGTTTATCTGACCGGCGTGGCCTATACCGACAGCGATCTGGATCTGTTCTATTCAATGGGCGAAGGGCGCGGCAACGTGGTGTTCACCGCCCAAGGCCACAGCGACACAACCGAAGCGGCGGGCGGCTATGCGCTTGATCTGGCGGCGGGGTCGGCGGTGGCTGTCACCGGGACGGCGGGGGGCGTGGCGTTTTCCTGCACGGTGGACATGTCGGCGGGCAATGTGAAACTGGATCTGGTGTCGGGCAGCACCTTCTTCATTTCGGGCAGCATTACCTTGGGGACTGGGGTGCAGAATGTCACCTTGTTGGGGCTGAATGCGCTGGCGGCCAAGGGCAATGACAGCGCCAATATCGTGACCGGCAATGCGGGCAACAATGCGCTGGACGGTCAGGCTGGCGATGACAAGCTGACCGGGGCCGGTGGCGGTGATCAGATGACGGGTGGGGCTGGCCGCGACAATCTGGTCGGGCAGGGCGGCGCGGACCGGCTGACCGGTGGCTCTGACAATGACACGCTGAACGGCGGCGGCGGCGCTGACGTGCTGACCGGCGGGACCGGCAAGGACCGGATGACCGGCGGCGACGGGGCAGATGTTTTCATCTTTGCCGAGGGCGACAGCAGGGACACGATCAAGGATTTCTCTATCTCGGCCAAGGATGTCATGCAGTTGGACGATGCTATCTGGGCGGGATCAACGTTCAGCAAATCGCAGGTGATCAGCCAGTTCGCCAGCGTCACGGTGGACGGGGTTCTGCTGGACTTTGGCGATGGGCAGACCATTTTACTGTCGGGCCTGACCACGACCAGCGGCTTGTCCGCCCAGATTGAGATTATCTGACCTTCGCCGCCACCGGGCGCAGACGCAGGCGGGTGATGCGGTTTTCGCGCCGGGTCATCACCTCGATCCGGAAGCCGTGAAACAGAAAGGTCTGGCCTTCCTGCGGGATCATCTGCGCCTCATGCAGGACCAGACCGGCGATTGTATTGGCCTCGTCATCGGGCAGGGTCCATTCCATTGCACGGTTCAGGTCGCGGATGGTCATCTGGCCCGGCACCTGAAACGCGCCGTCCTCTTCCAGTTTTATCCGGGTGTCGCGGTGAACCACGTCAAATTCATCGGTGATCTCGCCCACGATCTCTTCTAAAATATCCTCAAGGGTGATCAGACCTTCGAGAGAGCCGTATTCATCCACCACCAGCGCGAAATGTGTGCGGCGTTTCAGAAAGGCGCGCATCTGTTCGTCCAAAGGCGTGGTGTCGGGGATGAAATAGGGTTTCATCGCGACCTTCAGCACATCCAGACCCGCCACCGCCGCGATACCAAGGGCGTTTTCGGTGCGCAGCAAGCGGTCAACCTCGCGGAACAGATCCTTGGTGTGAATGACGCCAAGGATATTCTCTTCCTCGTCACGAAACACCGGCAGGCGGGTGTGGGACGAGGCAAGGACTTGAGCGATCAGTTCGGCGGGGGGAAGATCGGCATCGACCATTTCGATCGCGGCGCGGTGGCGCATGATTTCTTCAACCGTGCGGCTGGACAGGTCCAGCGCGCCCATCAGACGGTCGCGGTCCTCTTTTTCCATCGCGCCTTTGGAATGGCCGGTGGTGATGGCCCCGGCCAGATCGGTGCGCAGGGCATCGCGGGCTTCGTCCTTGTGGACGCTTTGGGTCAGGCGAAAGAACAGCTGGCTGAATCGGGACATGCGACCTTATGGGCGAAAGCGCAGGGCCGGTTCAAGGCTTCAGGTCGGTTTGACCGCTAGGGGGTGATGCGAAAGCACCAGATCGCGCAACTGGTCTTCCAGCACATGGGTGTAAATCTCGGTCGTGGACAGATCGGCATGACCCAGCAGCGTCTGGATCACCCGCAGGTCGGCGCCATTGGCCAGAAGATGGGTGGCAAAGGCGTGGCGCAGGGTGTGGGGCGTGATGCGCGACGGGTCCAGCCCGGCGATCAGCGCCCAATCCTTGATCAGGTGGTGGAATTGCTGGCGCGACAGATGGCCATCCGCGCCAGAGGAGGGGAACAAGAAGCGCGAGGCGGGTTTGCCGGATTTGCGGTCCATGGCAGCCTCGGTCTGGACATGCACGATCCAGGGGGCAAGGGCGGCGCGGGCGGTGCCGGACAAGGGAACCATGCGTTCCTTGTCACCCTTGCCGCGCACCAGAATCATCCGGGGATCGCCCAGAACCGCCGCCACAGGCAGACCGACAAGTTCAGTGACGCGCAGGCCCGTGGCATAAAGCAGTTCCATCAGGGCGCGGTTGCGGGTCTGGTCAAGGGGCGTGCGGCCGGATGTTGCCGCAGCTTCGATCAGGCGGACCACATCAGCGGGTGACAGGGTTTTGGGCAGGGACCGCGTGGCACCGGGGCCGTGGATGCGCTGCGCTGGGTGATCGGGCCGCCAACCTTCGTCATGGGCAAAGCGGAAAAGCTGACGGATCGACGACAGGCGGCGGGCGCGGGTGGCTTTGGCCAGACCCTGCGCTTCGCAATAGATCAGGTAGGATTCGACGGCGGTGCGGTCAGCGGTGTCAAAGCTTTGGCCTTTGCTGGTCAGCCAGTCCGCGAAGTCCTTCAGATCGCGGCCATAGGACAGCAAGGTGTTGCGCGCGGCGCCATGTTCGGCGGCCATGGCGTCAAGGAAAGTCGAAATCCAGCGGTCGGCGGCGGGCATCAGCCGCGCCGTTCCAGCAACAGAAGTTCCAGCGCGGTGCGGCGCGACACATCCTCCATCCCCAGTTTGCGCAGGATGGCCAGACCCAGGGTCACATCGGTCAACTGGCCGCTGACGCCGGTGGTGATGCGTTCGGTGGCGGTGAGGATCAACTCCCCCACGCGATTCTCGGCCAGCATCTGGGTGATGTCGGGCGGCAATTCCGGGCTGGCCCAGGCGTCAAGGATGGCGCGGGCCATGCTGTCGGGGGTGGGTTGGCCAGTCACCGCGCCACGGGCCAGGGCAAGGGCAAAGGTCAGGATCGGATCAGGGGTGGTCTTGCCAGCCGTCAGTTTTTCATACGAGGCGGACAGAAGTTGCAGGGTGATCACCTGATCGGCGGCCGGACCGGACAACGGAAGGGTGGCCAGACGGTCGGCAAAAAGATCGGCAAAGACCACCTCTAACTCTACGCTCGCCATGGCGCGCAGGGCGGGTTGCAGGGCCTGCGCCACGGCGGCAGGATCGCCACTTCCCAACGCTTTCTCGAAAGCTTGAAAGGCCTGAACCCGGTCCCAGACCCCGCCCGATGCGGCAGGGCGTTGTTGGGTGTAATAGCCCAGCAGCAGGTTGGGCGCGATGGCCCCGGCGCGCGACAGCCTTTCGGCGGCCTCTAGCCGGGATTTCCAGCCGGTGGTTTCCGACAAGTCGGAATGCGCAAAGGCCAGCGGCAGACCGGAGATCGACAAAGGCTCTCCGATGGCTTCGAACATGCGCAGGGCAAGCGGGGTGACGGGGACGGGCGGCGGCAGGGGATCGCTGGATTCGGCAAGGGCGGGGTCCAGAAAACGGGTCAGCAGGTCAGCCTCATCCGGGGCGATCTGGTTCAGCGCCTGCGCGGTTTGCAGCAGGACGGCAGCGGTCTGCCAGTCGCCGCTGCGCGCCAGACAGAAAATCCGGGCGGGCAGGGCCGGCGATAGGCCGGGGCTTTGCGTCATGCGCCGACAGGCCCGGTCTTCCGCCCCGGTCAGCAGAGCCACATCGAACATCCGACGGAAAAGTTCGGGCTGTTGCAGATCGCCGCCGGCCTGCAACAGCGCCATAGCCTGATCCAAAGCCCCCATCGCCAGCAATTTGTCGATCCGCCCCAACAGCAGTTTGCTGGTGGTTCCGGCATCGGCGGGGGCCGTCGCCTCGGCCAGAAGGACGGTCAGAAGCAGGCTTTGCAGCGCGGGTAGGCTTTCGGTTTTCTGACGGGCCAGAAGGATCAGGATGTCGTCGGTCTTGCCCGGCCCCCACAGATCGGCGGGCAGCCCGGTCTTGGCCGGGGGCAACAGGCCCACCCCGTCCAGCGAAGGCTTGTCCAGCGAGGTCACGGTGACCGATTGCGGCAGGGCGTTGGTGGCAAGCGGGCCGTCGCTGACCGCGCCGATCACGGTGGTATCGCGCGCCACCGGCACGGCCATCGTGCTGACCACTGATTGCGACAGCCAGTCGATGGCGGACAATGGCCCGTCGCTGCCCTTGGCCTGCTGTGCCATGGCCGGGACTGGTCCTAAAAGTGCCAGCGTCAAAGCGGCCGTGCGAAAACCCTTAGCCGCCATTCAAGGTCACCGGCTGGCGGACTTCCTGCGACGGTGGCGTCAGATCGCCCAGATAGGCATAGCCCGACAGGCCCGCAAAGCCCAAAACCACCAACACCAGCAGAAGTTTCAATATGCGTCCCATGCCCGGCCTGCCTTTTCCTGACCGTTCATCCGGCCTTTCCCAAGCTCTTAATCCGAACCGGGCCAAGGATAAATTTAATTATGGCATTTTGCGCGAGTTCACGCCATTCAAGGAGGCAGGGACAGGGCCAGATCGCGCGCATTTCGGCGGATTTCGGAAAAAATCAAGCGCCCAGAGGGGCTTGCAGGGGACGGGAAGCGTTGTGCGGCTGAAGAAGACCGTTGTGATGATTGGGATGATGGGGGCGGGCAAGACGGCGGTGGGCACGGCCTTGGCGCGGGTTTTGGGCGTTCCCTTCCTTGATTCGGACGAGGAAATTGTCCGCGCCGCAAATCGGTCCATTGCAGAAATCTTCGAACGCGACGGCGAGGGGTTTTTCCGCGCCCGCGAAACCGAGGTTCTGTCACGGTTGCTGCGCGGCACGCCTTGTGTTCTGTCCACCGGCGGCGGAGCGTTCATGGCGCAAGCGAACCGGGAGTTGATCAAGCAGGTCGGCGTCTCGGTCTGTTTGCGCGCCGATCTGGATGTCTTGTGGCAAAGGGTGCGCCACAAGGCAACCCGGCCCTTGCTGCGCACCGAAAATCCGCGCGAAACCCTGCGCGGTCTGTACGAGGCGCGCGGGCCGATCTATGCGCTGGCCGATCTGATGGTTGACAGCGAGGCCGAATTGTCGGTCGAGGGTATGGCGCACCGGGTGGCGCAGGCCCTGATGACGCGCCCGGATGTGCTGGAGGTTGACGCGACATGAGCCCGACAACAACGACGGTCCGGGTGGATCTGGGCGCGCGCAGCTATGACGTGCAGATCGGTGCGGGATTGATTGACGGTGCGGGTGCGGCCTTGGGTCCGTTTTTGCGGCGCAAGAAGGTGGCGATAGTCAGCGAGGACCGGGTGGCGGGGTTTCATCTGGCGGCGTTGCAATCCAGTCTGGACGCGGCGGGCATTGCCCATTGCGCCCTGCTGTTGCCCCCCGGTGAGGGCACGAAAGACTGGGCCAATCTGGCGCGGGTCACCGAATGGCTGCTGGAGCAGAAAGTCGAACGCCGCGATCTGGTGATCGCCCTTGGCGGCGGGGTCATCGGTGATCTGGTGGGGTTTTCCTGCGCGATCCTGCGGCGCGGCGTTCGGTTTGTGCAGATCCCGACCTCACTTCTGGCGCAGGTGGACAGTTCGGTCGGGGGCAAGACTGGCATCAACACCGCGCAGGGCAAGAACCTTGTCGGTGCCTTTCATCAGCCGACGTTGGTGCTGGCCGATATCGGCGCGCTGGACACGCTGCCCCGGCGCGATCTGCTGTCGGGCTACGGCGAGGTGGTGAAATACGGGCTGCTGGGCGACGAGGCTTTCTTTGATTGGCTGGAGGAGAACGGCCCGGCGCTGGCGCAAGGCGCGCAGGCGGCAAGGCATCATGCGGTTTTGCGGTCGGTGCAGATGAAAGCCGGGATTGTGGAGCGGGACGAAACCGAAGAAGGAGAGCGCGCGCTGTTGAACCTTGGCCATACCTTTTGTCATGCGCTGGAAAAGGCCACCGGATTTTCGGACCGGCTGCTGCACGGCGAGGGGGTGGCGATAGGCTGTGCTTTGGCCTTTGAACTTAGCCAGCGTCTGGGGCTTTGCGCGCAGGAAGCCCCCAGCCGAGTGCGCGCCCATCTGAAAGCCATGGGCATGAAAACCGACCTGTCCGACATTCCCGGCGATCTGCCGGGGGCCGAGGCGCTGCTGGCGCTGATGGGGCAGGATAAAAAGGTGATCGACGGCAAATTGCGCTTCATTCTGGCACGCGGCATCGGGGCGGCTTTCGTGGCCGAGGATGTGCCAGCGGATCAGGTGCTGGCGGTCTTGAACGCGGGGTTGGCGGGGCGCTGACGCCCAGGCCACAAAACGCCAAAATTGCGTGAATCCCGCGGGCTTTGTGCCCCCGGTCCGACAAATCTGCATTAGCCTTGACCGGACGTGGCAGATCTTGGGGGCGTGGGCGATATGTTTGGAGCAACCGTTGACGTGACCCAGGCGCTGATCGGCGCCACCGATCTGGCCGGGATCGACCCCTACGAGAATTGGGAAAAGACCACGCGGCCACCGGGTGCCGCTTTGGTACCGCTGTGGCAACCGGTCTATGTCGAACTGCTGGGTGGCCTGCCCACCGGGGTGGGCGGGGCGGCGCAGATCCTGCTGGGTCAGATCGCGACCTCTCGGGAAATCGCGGTTGAGGCGGTCACGCTGGCGATGCTGCAAGGTCTGGCTGCGGGCGCGACCCTGCGCGAGGCGGACCGGCGCTTTTTCCTGTTCCGCCCCGAAGTGGTGGCGGCCAAGGCCAGCCTGATGGGCGGGGCGGCAATGCCGGTCAAGCTGTTGCATGTCGGCCCTGCCATGCCGACCGCCTTTGAAACTGCGGTTGCCGCCGCGCCGGGCTTGCCGGACGAGATGGGGCAGGGGCTGGCCAGTACGGTGATCACCGGGGTCATAGATGACGTGATGGGTCTGGCGAATGAGCGGTTCCGGCGCGGTCCGACCGCCACAAGGGTTGAACGGTTCTGGATGCAAGGCATGCCCGCCGTCATCGGCGGGGCGGCGGTCATCGGCGGCGAGATCGACCGGGCCGGGCTGGATGCCGTGTTGCAGGACGCCTCCGACGAGATCGGCTTTTACGACCGGCTGTTTCCGCAGGGCGTTTATGTCATTCGGCGCGCCCCGCGCGGGGAACTGGGGCTGACGCCGCTGGAATCGATGAATGCACGGCCCTTTGCCTTTGCCCAGACCCATGGCACGCAGGTTCTGGATCTGGCGGCGGGCTGGCCGTTGGACGATGCCCCGTCTGACCGCCCCATCATGGCGGTCCAATTGCCGCAACTGGCCACGCTGGAAACCTGGGGGGCGCGGCTGGATCTGTTCATCCTGCTGGGATTGCAGCGGCTGATCCATTGGGCGGATCGCTGGGTTGAAGGCGGCGAGGTCAAGCGCGCGCCTTTGGTGGTGAATATCAGCTACGGCGTCTCGGCCGGGCCAAAAGACGGCAGCGGGATGATCGAAGCGGAAATCGCGCGGCTGGTGGCGGCGCGCAATGCCGAAGGTGTGCCGACGGCGGTGGTCCTGCCGGCGGGCAACGGATACCGCGACAATTGCCATGCGCAGATGACGCTGGCGGCGGGGGCTTCGGACGAGGTGACGCTGCGCCTGCAACCCGACGATCAATCGGTGTCCTTTGCCGAGATCTGGCTGACCGGGCATCAAAGGCTGCGGCTGGCCATCACGCCGCCGCAGGGGGTCAGGTTTGACCGGCTGATCCTGCCTGCGGATACGGCGTTGGACTGGCAGGGCCGGTTGGGCGGCGGGTTGGTGCAGACGATGGCGCGGGTCTATGTGCGGCCCTATCCGCCGCTGCCCGGCGCCGCCAAGGGGCGCACCCGCGTGACCATCGCCTTTCTGCCAAGCCAGAACCATGAGGTGCCGCATCAGGTTGTGCCCGCCGGGGCCTATGTCCTGCGCCTGACCAATGAGGGTCGCGCGCCGCTGGCCGTGCAGGTAGAGGCGCAGCGCGATGAGACGCCGCCAAGTTTTCCGTCCTGGGGACGGCAGGCCTATCTGGACCACGCGGCGGCTTATGGCTGGGATGCGCAGGTGGCGGGGTACAGCGCGCCCAGCGGGCCGATCGCGCGGGCGGGAACCCTGTCGGGCTATGCCACGGCATCGATGCCGGGCGTGATCGTGGTGGGCGCAGCCTTTGACCGCGACAGCCTAAGCCGGGCGGCGCTGTATTCGGCGGCGGGGCCAAATCCGGGGCGGGAAAGGCCGGATCTGGCGGCAGTGGCCGAGGAAAGCCGCGCGCATCCCGGTGTTCTGGCCGCGGCCACGCTGTCAGGCGGGGTGACGCGGTTTTCCGGCACCTCCAACGCCGCGCCGCAGGTGACGCGGGCGCTGGTGGCGGCGCTGGCGGCCAATCCGGGTTTGGATCTGGCAGATCTGTCGGGGCTGTTTGACCCGGTGACGCCGGACGCCCAGCAAGGCGCGGGCCTGCTTCCGTTTCGCGATCAGGCCGGACGTCCGGCGCGGCGGATCCGGGCCTAGGCGAGCGTTACCACCATTCCTTTTCGGCCATGGCCCAGAAGGTGCCAAAGATCGACGGATGCGGACGGACTTGCGCGGGCAGGGCAATATCGCCGGGCAAAGCGGTTTTCAGCCAGTCGAGGGTGAAATCTCCGTCGATCTGAAAATCGGTCGGCGCGGAGGTTGTGATCACCCCGCGGAACGGCCCTTCGGCGGCATTGGGCGTGGTGCCGTAGGCCAGCCCGTAGATATATTCGCCCAAAAGGCAGCCCATCAACGCGCCTGCGGCCGAATCCACCGGGAAATGTACCCCCGCCACGGTGCGGTTTGACGCGATCCGGTGCGCCAGACGGAAAACCTGCGCCGATCCGGCAACGCCGTCCTTTGGCCCCTTGCCCGTCATCAGACGGTGCATCAGGGTCGCGGTCATGAACGCCTCGGTCGCATGGCCGGAGGGAAAGGCGGAATGATCCGGAGTCTGCACGATGGGCTGCACTTCACGGGAAAAATCCACCGGGCGCGGCACGCGGCACAAGTGCTTGACCTTCAACTCCACATGGATAGCCAGCCGCACCGCTGCCTCAAGGATTTCCAGCGTGCGCAGGCGGCGTTGGTCGTCCAGCAGCGCGATGGATCCGAAATAGGACAGGATGTCGTCTTGCTGCGAGATGATTTCGGGCAGACGGTCCTCTCGCAGGTCGGCATAGGTGCGCAGCCATTTCAATTGGCGTTCAAACTGGGCCAGCGTCGGGCGCTGAACCTCAAGAAAGGGCAGGGTGGCACCGTCGGCCTGCAACCGCGCAACCCCGTCGCGAGGCAGACCTGCGGCGTCCGTGTCAAAGCGCACCTTGATCCCTTCGGCCAGTTCATGGTCCAGCATCAACGCGCGGGTGCCCCAGCGCAGATAGGTGATCTCGGTCGGGCCGGTGCCAAATCCGGTGGCCACCGTTGTGCCCGGATCCTTGGTGCCGTTCCAATAGCCCGCAATGCCATCGCGTGACGACACCAGACCGTCGGACAAAAGCGAGGAGGTTTCGCCGCCGGCATGATCAAGGTTGGAATTTCCGCCCGAGCGTCCCGACCTGCCCGACCGTCCTGAACGCCCCGATCTGCCCGAACGTCCTGATCTGCCTTCAACGCTCATCGCCAGTCCCCCCAAACCGTTCTGCCTTGGCTTCACCATCAGGGGCGAGAAATTCCCGGTCAACACATTCCAACCGGGATTTTTGTGAATTTACGGTCAGTTCACGATTGACCGGCAATCGGGGTGGTGGCTTGATTTGATGGCGCGCAGGGTTCAGGCTGCGCATCAGGGTCAAGATCGTAAGGGGTGGGTGCGGTGCAAGGCAGCGCAGAGGCGCGCGTGAAAATCGTTTTGGGCGGGACCTTTCGGATGGAAGGCCCCGACGGCAGCGATTTGACGCCGAAATCTACGAAAAGCTGCGGGTTGATCGCGCTTCTGGCCTCTCATCCCCAAGCGCGGCGGTCGCGGTCATGGTTGCAATCGCGGCTGTGGAGCGACCGGGGCCGTGATCAGGCCTCGGCCAGTTTGCGGCAAGCTCTTAGCCAGTTGCGCCGCGGTCTGGGGGATCAGGGCGATGTCTTGTTGGTCATCCGCGCCTTTGGGGCGCTGAACCGCGACTTGATCGTTGTGCGGCGCGATCCGGGGGCAGAGTTTCTGGAAGCTCTGGATCTGCGCGACAGCGTGTTTGACGACTGGGTGCAGTCGGAACGGCGGATTCAGCTGCCGGTGGCCGAGGCGGCGGTGCAGGTGCCGGCGCTGAAGCGCGCGGATCTGATCCGCAATGTCTATGTGGTGGCGCTGACAACGGTGCCCGGCCCTGAACGGCTGTTCGAGGAAATGTTCATCGATTGCTTTGAACGCTGGGTGTCCGAGGCGCTGATCTGTCAGGTGCATCGCCGGGTGCCAGAGGGGCTGACGGGCAATCCCATCGTGGTCAGCGTGCAATCCTATGCGGCGGGCGGCAAGGGGTTCGGGTTGCGGCTGGCGATGGAGGAAGCGCAGACCAGACGCTCGCTGTGGTCGGGGCGCAAGGTGATCGAAGCGCAGGGTGCGCCGCCCGTCGATCACGTCGATTTCCTGTCGCTGGTGCATGAAGCGACCGAGGCGCTGGCAGATGGGCTGGTCCTGCGCTTCAAGCGCAGCATGGACGGAGCGGATGCGGCGATCCTGGGCCGCATGTCGTTGCACAAGATATTCTCGATGAATGTGGACGAGGTCGAACACGCCGATCAGCTGTTGCAACGCGCCTATGATCTGGATCCGCGTGCGATCTTTCTGTCCTGGCGCGGCCAGCTGCGCATCATCCAGGAAATGGAGCGGCACGCGGGCAACGGCGACCGGCGCGGCGAGATCGAAAGCCTGACCCGTCAGGCGGTGCGGCTGGAGCCGACCAATTCGATGGTGCTGTCGGTCGCGGCCAATGCGCAATTGCTGATCGAGGATGATGTCCATGCCGGTCTGGAACTGGCCCGGCGCGCGATCAGCCAGAATCCGGCCAATCCCTTTGCCTGGGATGCGATGTCGATCGGTCTGGCGATGTCGGGCAAGGCGCAAGAGGCGCATCTGCACCAGTTGCGCGCCTTTGCCATCTCGCAGAAATCTCCGATCCGACATTTCTGGGACATGGGGGCCTGCCTGACCTCGGTGGCGACGGACAAGTTGGATCAGGCGCGCAAACTGGCGCATAACGCCTCGGTAATGGTGCAGGATTTCCGCCCGCCGCTGCGCTATATGGCGGCGCTGGATGCGGCGGCAGGCGATACCAAGGCGGCGATGCAATCGGTGGAAAAGCTGCGCAAGCTGGAGCCGGATTTCACCCTGAAGCGCATGGTCGAGGATGAAGATTAT
>JANNBI010000012.1:0-20268 GCA_031385345.1 Paracoccaceae bacterium
CCTGTCCAAAACCTTCATGAGCCGGACGTTTTCCTATCTGCGGTCGAACGACCTGATCTATACCCCGGCGATCAAAAGCTACATGCTGGGCGAAGCGCCGCCTGCCTTTGATCTGTTGTACTGGAACGGCGATGGCACCAATCTGCCCGGCAAGATGGCCAAGGAATACCTGTACGGCCTGTGCCGCGACGACGGGTTTGCCCTTGGCAAGTTCGTGGTCAAGGGCAAGCCTGCCCCCCTGTCAGGGGTCAAGCTGCCGCTTTGCGCCATTGCCTGCGAGACGGACCATATCGCGCATTGGCGCGGGTCGTTCAATGGAATCAAACAGATGGGGTCAAAGGACAAGACCTTTATCCTGTCGCAGTCGGGCCATATCGCGGGGATCATCAACCCGCCGTCCAAGGGCAAATACGGCCATTACACCAATGATGCCGCCATGACGACGCCCGAGGAGTGGCGCGAAGGCGCCACTTTCAACGCCGGGTCATGGTGGCCGCGTTGGGGGGAATGGCTGGCCGGACGATCTGGCCCACAGGTGCCTGCCCGCCACCCGGACCCCGCCCGCAGCCTGTGCGACGCCCCCGGCACCTATGTCTCGGCCCTGCCCAGCTAAGCGGTTTTGTCATGGCTGCGTTGCAAAAAATTCACGCTGCAACGCAGAATATGACTTGAAATGCTGCAGTGCAGCATGTATGTAGGTTGCATCAGGAAACGGGTAATGGACCCGAATTTGCAGGAGCAAATGACATGACCAAAGCAACCGATTTCACCAAAGTGATGAGCGACATGATGGCGTCCTTCCCGATGGACACCTCGTCCTTCCAGAACGCTTTCAAGACCCAGGCCGCTTTCAGCGAAAAGCTGTCGGCTGTGGCGCTGGCCGCTGCTGAAAAGTCCACCGAAATCACCTCCAAATGGGCCAAAGACTCGCTGGCAAAGATGACCCTGGCGTCGAAGGCCAAGACCGAAGCTGCGGATTATTCCAAAGCTGCGTCCGACTTCGCCACCCAGGCTGCCGAAATGGCTGCTGAAAATCTGGCCGCCTTCGCTGAAGTTGCGAAAAAGGTTCAGATGGAAACGGTTGAGCTGATGATGGCCGCTGGCAAGACCGCTTCGGACGAAGCTTCGGCTGCCGTCAAGAAAGCCACCGCTGACGTGACCGCTGCCCAGAAGAAAGTGGCAACTGCCGCTAAGTAAGCCGGTTTCGCACCGCGCCCTCCCTCGCGGTGCAAATTGGTATCGGGCGGCCCATGTGGCCGCCCTTTCTTTTTTTCTGCACCTCGCCTAAGCTTCTTCTGCACTGCAATATCGCGGGAGAGATCGTGATGACCGAGGCCGCCAAGCCACTTTTGATCAAACGTTACGCCAGCCGGCGTTTGTACAACACGGAAACCTCGGATTACGTGACGCTGGAAGATATCTCGGGTTTTATCCGTTCGGGCCGTGAGGTGCAGATCATTGATCTGAAATCCGGCGATGACCTGACCCGGCAATATCTTTTGCAGATCGTGGCCGAGCATGAATCCAAGGGCGACACCGTTTTGCCCACCAATGTCCTGACCGATCTGGTGCGCAGTTACGCCACCAACATGCAGTCCGTCGTGCCGCAATTCCTGCAAGCCTCGTTTGAAATGCTGCGCGAAAGCCAGTCCAAGATGGTCGAAAATCTGGGGGTAATGCCCAATCCCCTGACCAAGATGCCGGGCTTGTCGGCCCTTCCCGGTCTGGCGTCGATGCCCGGCCTTGACGCGATGCGCAAACAGCAAGAGGCGTTCATGAAGGGTCTGATGGGGGCGATGCCGGGCTGGTCCGGATCTGGCCCCGCGCCCGACGATGCCGAAACCGGCACCGAGGATCTGGCCGAGATCAAGCGCCAGTTTGCCGAATTGCAAAAGAAACTGTCAAAGCTCTGACCCCATGGCCGAAACCCAGGGACGTGTCACGCTTTGGGGAATTGAGGTCTTTTTGGCCGTCGCAGAGGAAGGCGCAATTTCGGGCGCGGCGCGGCGTTTGGGTGTCAGCCCTTCGGCCGTAAGCCAGCAGGTTGCGGGGCTGGAACAGGCGGTCGGCGCGCAGTTGCTGGACCGCGCCACCCGGCCCGTCCGGCTGACCCCCGCCGGGTCGATGTTTCGCCGCCACGCCCAGACCATCCTGAACGCCGAGGCCGAAGCGCGCGCCGAGCTGGCCGTCGCGGATCTGTCCGGACTGACCACCCTGCGTCTGGGCATGATCGAAGATTTCGATGCCGAGGTGACGCCCGCCCTGCTGACCGCCCTGTCGCGCGACTTGAAAGGCTGTCGGTTCCTGCTGGAAACCGGTGCCAGCCACCGCCTGCTGGATCAGTTGGAGGCGCGGGCGCTGGATATGGTGGTGGCCGCCGACCTTGCCTCGGACAGTGCCGATGAAGGCTGGCGCGAGGTGCATCCCGTGCTGGCCGAACCCTTCGTTGCCGTCACCCCAAAAGGCCGCGACATCGGGGATCTGCCGCTGATCCAATACACCGCGCGTCACCTGATGGGCCGCCAGATCGCGGGCCATCTGGCGCGGCAAAACCTGCGTCCGGCGCATCGGTTTGAATTGGACAGCTATAACGCCATTATGGCCATGGTGGCGGGGGGCAATGGATGGACAATCCTGACGCCCTTGGCGCTGCACAATGCCGCGCGCTTTGGCGCCGGAATTTCGGTGCAGCCGCTGCCCTTTGCCCCGTTGGAGCGGACCTTGTCCCTGTCCGCCCGCGAAGGCGTGCTGCATGACATGCCCGCACAGGTGGCGGCACAGTTAAGGATTCTGGTGGATCAGTCGGTTCTGACCCCGGCGCTGAAATCCTGGCCCTGGTTGCGGGGCCAGTTGCGCCTGCTGTAGGGCCGCGCCAATTCTGGCACAGCCCCGGAAGGTCACGCGGTGCTAACCTTTGACCGCCTCAACCGAGGACATGATCGCCTCAGAGATATAGTCCAGTTCGGCATCCGTCAGGCGGGTCGGCAGGCGCACGTCGCAGGCGCGCATCAGCATGGCGCGGGTCTGGGGCAGATCGTCCTGCGGTCCCAGAAACTCCCAGTTCCAAAAGGCGCGGGCGTTGCCGTCCGACAGGCCGAAAACCTGCACGGTGATGCCGCGCCGCTTGGCCTCGCCCTGAAACTGCCGCGCTTCGTTGTCGGTCCAGTCGCCGGTCAGGTTGAACTGGATGGAATCGGGCGCGCGCTGTTCGGGGGGCAGGGGCGGCGGCACGATCAGATGGGCGGATTGGTTCAACCGATCCCCAACCCGGTCATGGCCGGCGCGTCCCTTGGCCACGCGGTCGCCCACCAGCGGCAGTTGCGGGCGGATGACCGCCGCCGACAGATTCTGCATCCGCATGTTGTAAAGCGGCAATTTGTTCTGCCACAGCATATAGCTGTTCTGCATGCCGGGGTGCTTTTTCCAGTTGGATTCGTAAGCGCCGGACATGATCACGCAGCGCGCGGCAATTTCCGGGTCGTCGGTGATCAGGATGCCGCCTTCGCCCGCATTGACCAGCTTGTAGGATTGAAAGCTGAAACAGCCGACCTTGCCGATCGTACCGATCTTTTTGCCATGCCATTCGGTGCCAAGCGAATGCGCCGCATCTTCCACCACCGGGATGTTGCGCGCATCGCACAGCGCCATGATCGCATCCATATCGCTGGTATGGCCGCGCATGTGGCTGATCAGAACCGCCTCGGCCCCGTCAAGTTTTGCCTCAAAATCCGCCATATCGACGCGGTAATTGTCGCCCACTTCGACCAGCACCGGCACCAGATCGGCATGAACCACCGCCGATGGCACAGCGGCAAAGGTGAAGGCCGGGATCAGAACCCGTGCCCCGCGCGGCAGGTCCAGTGCCTTCAGCGACAAGAACAGCGCGGCCGAGCAGGAGGCGACAGCCAGCGCGTAGCGCGAGCCCATCATTTCGGCAAACTCAGCCTCCAGCAGGGCCACGGGGGCGCCTTCGGGGGCGGTATAGCGAAACAGATCGCCGCTGGTCAGCAGACGGTCAATCTCGGCCCGGGCCGCATCCGGGATCGGTTCGGCGTCGTAACAATTTGGGGCGAACATCTGTCCATCAGGGGCCATTGTAAGCAATCCTTCAACTCTTCTTTCGAAAAGCTTTAAACCCCGCCTTGGTAACACGCCAGTGACAATTCTAAAAGCGGGCTGAAAACCGCCCAAATTTTCTGCACCTGCGGCGCTAAATCCCCAACCTGTCGCGCAAGGCGTACCAGGTCATCGCAAGGACTAGCAGTGGCGAGCGGAGTGTTACCCCACCCGGAAAGCGCGGTTGGGGCAGGCTGGCCATCAGGTCAAACCGCTCTGCCGTGCCTGCCACCGCCTCGGCCATCAGACGGCCCGCCAGCGTCGCCATCGCCACCCCATGCCCCGAATAGCCCGAGGCGGAAAACACCCCGCGTGCCGGCCGGGTAAAGCAGGGCATCCGGTTCATCGTGATCGCCAGCGTGCCGCCCCAGGCATAGTCAATCCGGACATCCGCAAGCTGCGGATAGACGGCAAGCATCGGTTTTCGCACGGCTTTGATGATGTCCGGAAAGCGGTAGCCATAGCTTTCGCCACCGCCGAACAGCAAGCGGTTGTCGTCCGACAGCCGCCAGTAATTCACCACGAATTTGCTGTCAGCCACGGCCACGGGTTCCGACAGGATCTGCGCGGCGCGCGGGCCCAAAGGCTCGGTCGCGACGATGAAATTGTTGATCGGCATCACTTTGGCCGCGACCTGCGCATTCAATTGCCCCAGATAGCCATTGCCCGCCAAGATCACATGATCGCAGGCCACATGCCCCGAAGCGGTGCGCACCACGGGCCGCGATCCGGGGTCCACGCGCACCACCTCGGACCTCTCGAATATCCGCGCGCCCGCTGCAACCGCCGCCTGCGCCAGCCCGATGACATAGTTCAGCGGGTGCAAATGGCCCGCACCCCGGTCAATCTCGCCGCCTATATAGACCGTTGATCCGATCAGCCGCCCGATCTCCGCGCGGTCCAGCGGTTCCAGATCGGCATAGCCATAGTCGCGGCGCAGTTTGTCGGCGTAGGCATGGGCGTCGCGCACCTGCGCATCGGTCCAGCAGGCATGGGCCACGCCGGGGTGGAATTTGACCGGCATGGCATGGGTCTGGATCAGGGATTTGACCGTGGCCTTGGCCTCTTGGGCCAGATCCCACAGGCGGTGCGCGGCCTCGCGCCCCATGACCTGTTCGACCCAGTCCTGATCCTGCCGCTGTCCTGATCCGACCTGTCCGCCATTGCGACCAGATGCGCCAAATCCCACGCGGTGCGCTTCAACCACGGTGACGGAATAGCCGCGCTGCGCCAGATGAAGTGCCGCTGACAGCCCGGTATAGCCCGCGCCGACCACGCAGACATCCGCGGACTGCGCGCCTTTCAGGATCGGAAATTCCGCCAGATCCACCCGCGTCGCCGCATAGTAAGAGGCGGGGTATTCCCCCGTCTTGTCGTTCACATGCAGCAGGTTCATCAGACGTTCAGAAGCAGATGCTCCCGCTCCCATGGGCTGATGACTTGCAGGAACTCTTTGTATTCATTGCGCTTAACCGAGGTATAGACCGCCACGAAATCTGCACCCATGACCTCTTTCAAAGCGGCATCCTCGTCCAGCAGGTCCAAAGCGTCGCCCATGTTGACCGGAATATCGTCATTGTCGATATAGGCGGAACCGCTGAATTCCGGACGGGGCGCGCGTTTCTCCATCAGACCCAGATAGCCGCAGGCCAGCGTGGCCGCGATGCCAAGGTATGGGTTGCAATCCATCCCCGGCAGGCGGTTTTCGACGCGGCGCGCTGCCGGACTGCTGATCGGGATGCGCAGACCGGTGGTGCGGTTGTCGCGGCCCCATTCCAGATTGATCGGAGCGGCGAAATCCGGCACGTAGCGGCGATAGCTGTTCACATAGGGCGCAAGCAGCGCGATCGCGCCGGTCAGGTGGTTCTGCATGCCGCCGATGAAGTGCAAAAACGCCTCGGTCTCCTCGCCCTTTTTGCCCGAAAAGATGTTCTTGCCGGTCTTGGTGTCCACAACCGAGGTGTGGATATGCATGGCGGACCCCGGTTCGCCTGCAATCGGTTTGGCCATGAAAGTGGCAAAACAGTCGTGGCGCAGCGCCGCCTCGCGGATCAGGCGTTTGAAGAAGAACACATCATCGGCCAGCCGGATCGGGTCGCCGTGGGCCAGATTCAACTCAATCTGACCCGCGCCGCCTTCTTGCAGGATACCGTCGATTTCCAGTCCCTGCGCTTCGGCAAAATCATAGATGTCGTCAATCACCTTGCCGTATTCGTCGATAGCGGACAGCGAATAGGCCTGTTTGCCCGCCGCACGCCGACCGGAGCGGCCCATGGGCGGAATGACGGGCTGGTTGGGGTCGATGTTGCGCGCGGTCAGGAAAAATTCCATCTCGGGGGCGACGACCGGGGTCCAGCCCTGGTCGGCGTAAAGTTTCAGGATGCGGCGCAGCACGTTGCGCGGCGCGAAAGGCACCAGAACGCCCTGCTGGTCCTTGGCATCATGGATGACTTGCAGCGTCACATCAGCGGTCCAGGGCGCTGCGGTGGCGGTGGTCCAGTCGGGTTCCAGAATCATGTCGGGTTCGGTGAAGGCGTCAAACGGATTGTCGGCCCATTCCCCGGTGATCGTCTGCAAGAAGATCGAGTTTGGCAGGTAATAATTGGTCTGCTGACCGAATTTCGCGGCGGGCATGGCCTTGCCCCGCGCAACCCCGGCAATGTCCCCGATCACGCATTCCACTTCATCAACGCGGCGGTTGGCAATGTATTCGCGGGCTGCCTCGGGCAGTTGGTCGGTCCATTTCGACATCAGGTCACACTTTGGGTTTATGGTTCCGCCCCGGCCCTACGCGCGGGGGGTCTTGTGGTTATGGGTCGTAAGGTCGTGGGTCTTGAAAAACTCTGCGATCTGCGCGGCCATGGTCTGATCTTGCAGCGGGTCGGTCAGGCGGGCGCTGGCGGCGGCCATCACCTCGTCGGGGACCAGCCCCTTGCCGCGCGTCCGCATCAGCCCTTCGACAAATTCTGGCCGAAATTCGGGATGGGCTTGCACGGTCAGCGCGCGGCCGGGATACAGCAGGGCCGCATTGGCACAAAAGGCATTCTGCGCAATCACTTGCGCGCCTTGCGGGGCCTTGGTGACCTGATCGCGGTGCCAGGCGTTCAGCGTTATGCGTTGGCCGGAAAAGTCGTAATCCTGCGCGCCGACGGCCCAGCCGCCGTCGTAGCGTTCGACCTTGCCCCCCATAGCCTGCGCGATGATCTGATGGCCAAAGCAAACCCCCACCATCGGCACAGCTGCGGCAAAGCAATCACGGATGAAGGTTTCCAGAGGCGGAATCCAAGGGTGATCTTCATAGGCGCCGTGACGCGATCCGGTGATCAGCCAGCCCGCGCAATCGGTGATGCTGGCCGGAAACTCGCCTTCGACCACGCGAAAGGTGCGGAAGGTAAAGCCATGCCCGGCCAAAAGCCGCGCGAACATGTCGGGATAATCCCCCATGTCGGGCGCAAGTGCCTCTGGGGCCAGTCCGGTTTGCAAAATGCCGATCAACATCACGAAACCTGTTCGTTGGGGGTCAAGCCTGTTCCCGCGCCCCCCCCCCTAGAGGTCAAAAGGGGGCGCGGTGGTTTTGCGGGGGCGGTCAGACCGTGTCCAGATACAGCTCCACCCGTTCCTGATCGGTCAATTCGCCAATGTAGTGCAGCTCTTGCCGCTTGGTCGAGATCAGGTTCTTGATCAGTTCGGGATGGATGAACTTCGGCACGACCTCGCTTTGCTCCAGCGCGTCGATAGCTTCTTCCCAAGTAGCCGGGATCTGCGGCAGACCGTCCACGGCATAGGCATTGCCGACGATCGGGCTGGCCGGTTCGATCTGATTTTCGATGCCATGCAGGGCTGCACCCAGAATGGCCGCCAGCATCAAATAGGGGTTCACGTCGCCCCCCGCGACCCGGTGTTCGATCCGCCGTGCCGAGGTTGACCCGGCGGGAATCCGAATCGCCGAGGTCCGGTTTTCATAGCCCCATGAAATCGCCGTCGGTGCATGTTTGCCCGGTACCAGCCGTTCATAGCTGTTCTGATGCGGCGCGAAAATCAGCGTGGAATCGTGCATCGCGTTCAGGCAGCCCCCGACCGCATGTTTCATCATCGCCGTGCCTTTTGGACCGCCGCTGTCAAACACATTGTCGCCCGCCTCGTTGATCAGGCTGAAATGGGTGTGCAGGCCCGACCCGGAATATTCCGGATAGGGTTTGGCCATAAAGCTGGCGGCAAAGCCGTGGCGACGCGCCAGACCCTTGACCAGCATCTTGAACAACCAAGCATCATCAGCGGCGCGCAACGCGTCGTCGCAATGCATCAGGTTGACCTCAAACTGGCCCAAACCGGTTTCCGAGGTCGAGGTGTCGGCAGGAATGTCCATCGCTTCGCAGGCGTCGTAAAGATCGGTGAAGAACGTGTCGAAAGCGTCCAGAGCCCGGATCGACAGCGTCTCCGCCGCTTTGCGCCGCTTGCCGGACCGGGGCGAGGCCGGAACCTGCATGGTCTTGCCAGAATCGTCGATCAGGAAAAATTCCAGCTCGATGGCGCAAACCGGGGTCAGGCCACGGGCCTTGAAGCGGTCCACCACCGCGCGCAGGGCATGGCGCGGATCACCTTCATAGGGTGTGCCGTTTTCGCGGAACATCCAGATCGGCAGCAGGGCCGTCGGCGCCTCTAGCCAGGGCATCGGCATGAAGCCGCGTTCGGTCGGCTTCAACACGCCGTCCTGATCGCCCTGTTCAAACACCAGCGGGCTGTCGTCAATATCTTCGCCCCAGATGTCCAGACTAAGGACCGAGAAGGGGAACCGCGTTCCGTCCTTCACAACCTTGTCCGCATAGCGCGTCGGCACGCGTTTGCCGCGCGCCTGTCCGTTCAAATCCGCAGCGGCCACGCGAATGGTCCGCACATCGGGATGTTTTCTAAGCCAGTCTTTCATCATCGGTCACTGAGGAGAGCGATGAACCACCCGCGCCAAGGGCCAAGCCCCGGCAGGCAGGTTACGGATCATGCCCTTGATCCTTTCCCTGTTTTCGATCACCGGCGCCGACCTGATGGTCTGCGCAATTTGATCAAATTAAGCCTACTATCGGATCAACCCCGCACGCAAGCGAATTCTGCTGCGCTGGTTTTGCGGCACATAGCGGTTCAGGTGCCGGTTGATCATGCCAAAGATCAGGGTGACCATAAGGGTCAGCAGGATGAAATAGAAGGCGATGATCGGATAAGGCACGAAGGGGTTAAAGGTTTTGTCGGCGAAGTAATTGGCATAGTACAGCGCGTCGCCCATCTGGCCAAAGGCCGGAAAAGACGAGAAAAAAACCAAAGTCGTGGCGTGAAACAGAAAGATCGCCTCGTTGGTATAGGCGGGCCAGCCCAGTCGCAGCATGGTCGGCCATTGCACCCGGCGGAACTTTTGCCAGCCGGTGATGCCATAGGCTTCGGCCGCCTCCAGATCGCCCTTGGGGATCGACCGCAGCGCGCCGAAAAAGATTTCGGCGGAATAGGCCGAGGTGTTCAGAAACATCACCAACAGCGCCCCGGCCCAGGCTCTTGTGGTCCAGCTGGTGGCGATGGTCAGCCCGAAGATGTCAATTCCGGCCCGCGGCAGCAGGACAAGGGTTTCATAGGCCAGAAAGAACTGGATGAACAAAGGCGATCCGCGGAACACGAAGATGAACCATTCGGCGGGCTTGCGCGCCCAAGGGTTGCGCGCCGATTTCGCCAAGGCCAGCGCATTGGCGAAAAAGAACCCCGCCGCCAGCGCCAGAATGCCGAAATACAGGTTCCAGATCATCCCCGACCCGATCAGCGTGAACTGCTGACACAGGGTGAAATCGGTCTTGGGCAGCAGCTTTTCCCCGATCCCGATGGACCGCAATCCGTAGGCTTGGATGGTTTCAAAACAGGTCATGCCCCGGCCCTCCGCATGGCTTCGCCGGCGGCGGTGGCCTGACCGCGCGACAGGCGGGCCGACAGGCGGGCAAAGACGCCTTCGGACAGTTTGGTCATGCACAGATAGAAGATCAGCAGGCCGATGAAATAGATCAACCGCCAGTCACCATGCGGATATTCGTAGGACTGGGTTTTGGACCCGCCCAATTCGCGGGCGTAATAGACGATATCTTCGACCCCCAGCAGGAACAGCAGCGGCGTCGCCTTGATCAGGATCATCCACAGGTTCGACAGGCCGGGCAGGGCATAGACCCACATCTGCGGCACCAGAATGCGGCGAAAGACTTGGCCGTGGCTCATCCCGTAAGCCTCGGCCGTTTCCAGCTGCGCCTTTGGGACGGCCTGCATCGCGCCGAACATCACATTCGCGGTGAAGGCACCAAAGACGATGGCAAAGGTCACCACCGCCAGCGCAAAGCCGTAAGCATTGTGCCAAAACGCCGAGGAGGAGCCAAGCGGCACCTTGGCCTCTTGGCAGACCCGAAACTCCAGCCCCTGCCAGGGCGAGGGCGAGCCTGCGGGACAGACCGCGAGGAATTTCAGGTATTCGATGCCCTGATCCAGCGCGATGACGAAAAACAGGAAAAAGATGATGTCAGGAATGCCGCGCACCATGGCGATATAGGTCTTGCCCAGCATCCGCGCGGGCAGCAGTTGCGAGCGCGCCGCTGTCGCCCCGCCAAACCCCAGCGCCAAGGCTGCAGGGGCGGTGATCAGCAGCAGCAGCATCACCGTGACAAAAGATCCATAGAAATCAAGATGTTTGCCAGAGGTCAAATAGCAAAAGGCCCAGGTCAGGCCCTCGATCGATTTGGGATCGGCGCAAGCAGCGAACATCGGCACCCTTTCGCGGGAAAGGGCCCGCCCCGGCGTGGTGCGGGGCGGGCCAGGGTCTTACCAGGTCTTGGCTTCCGGTCCGAAGTATTCTGCGATCAGGGTGTTCAGCGTGCCATCTTCCTTCATCGAGGTGATGGCCGCGTCGAACTTGCCGCGCAGATCGTCATCGCTGTCGCGGAAGGCCATGCCAACGCCGCCGCCGATCGATTCTTCCTTCGCCAGCAGCACCAGCGCGCCGCCCGATTCCGCCGCGATTGGCTTCAGGAAGTCTTTGTCGGCCAGCACCGCGACCGCTTCACCGTTCTTCACCGCTGCCACCGATTCCTCGGGCGTGGCGTATTCGACCACGCTCATCCCGTTTTCGGCCACAAACGCGGCTTGGATCGTCGAGGTCTGGGCCGCGACAGCGCCGCTCATCAGATCGACATCCATCGACAGCGCCAGATAGGCCGAGGAGGCCGGCGGAATATAGGCTTGGGTGAAATCGACGATTTCTTCGCGCTCATCCGTGATCGACATGCCGGCGATGATCACATCATAATTGCCCGATTGCAGGTTCGGGATGATGCTGTCCCATTCGTTGGTGGTCCATTCGCAGGTCAGGGCGGCGCGCTTGCAGAGCTCGTCCCCGAATTTGCGTTCAAAGCCGTCAACTTCACCCGCGTCATTGACGAAGTTGTAGGGCGGATAGGCGCCTTCGGTCCCAAGACGTACAACATCCTGGGCGAAGGCCGCCCCGGAAAAGCTGACCAAGGCCGTCGCAAGAAGCAGTTTTTTCATTTTTTAGTCCCCTGTTTTTGGTCGTGTTTTGATGGTGGCTTAGGCCGTCGCGGAAAGAAAGCCCCGCAAACGGTCGGTCTTGGGCGCGCCGAACAGATCCGCGGGCGCGCCTTGTTCTTCAATCTTTCCCTGATGCAGGAAAATGACGTGATCGGACACATCCGACGCCAGTTTCATGTCATGCGTCACCAGAATCATTGTGCGCCCCTCATCCGCAAGGGCCTTGATCACGCGCACGACCTCTTGTTCCAGTTCAGGGTCAAGGGCGCTGGTCGGCTCGTCGAACAGCAGGGCGCGTGGTTCCATGCACAGGGCGCGGGCGATGGCGGCGCGCTGCTGTTGGCCGCCCGACAGCATCGCGGGCCAGGCATCGGCCTTCTCACCAATGCCGACCTTGTCCAGATACATCCGCGCCTTGACCTCGACCTCGGCGGGATCGCGTTTCAGCACCGTCACCGGGGCCTCCATCACGTTTTGCAGGATGGTCATGTGCGACCACAGATTGAACTGCTGAAACACCATCGACAGGTTGGTGCGCATCCGCGTCACCTGCACCCGGTCCATGGGATGACGGCCAAGGCCCTGACCCTTCCAGCGCACCGCCTCGCCTTCAAACTTGATCTCGCCCTGCTGGCTGTCCTCCAGCAGATTGCAGCAGCGCAGCAGCGTCGATTTGCCCGACCCCGAGGATCCGATCAACGACACCACGTGCCCGCGCGGGGCCACCAGATCGACGCCTTTCAGCACCTCCAACTGGCCATAGGCCTTGTGCAGGTTGCGAATTTCAATAACCGGGGTCTCAGCTTCGGCCAATCTGCACCCTTCCCTGATCTGGTCGCTTGTCTATAACGTGCAGAATACCCAGCCTTGCAACGGGGTTTTCGCCCATTCTGGCCGAGGTTCCGCGCAATCTGGTCATGAACGCTGCCCAAATTGCGCAATCATCGTTTCGGGCGAGGGCGGAGTCGGCACCGCCAGATAGGCCGCCGCCGGGATCTGCACCACATCGCGCAGCCCTAGTGTGCGGCTGTCGTCGGCGCCCAGATCGGCCACGGCCTGCGACAGCGCGGCAAAGCAGGCATCGGCATCCGCCCCCGGTCCGGCGATAAACGGCAGGGCGGGGGTGGGATCGGTGCGCGCCACCTCGCGCAAGTCGGCCATGAAGGGATCATAGCGTTGGCACAGCGCAAAGGTCAGCGCATCCATGGCCGCAATATCGGCCCGGCCCTCGGCCACGGCAAGGGCCGACATCCGGTGTCCGCCTGACTGCAACGTCGGTTCAAACTGAAATCCCAGACCGGTGGCATGGTTTTGCGGCGCGGCCCAGCCGGATTGGCTGAACCCGTCATTATAGGCGAACCGCGCCTGCGCATAGTCGGTCAGATCCTGACGCGGATCACTGGCGCGCACCACAAAGACCGAATTGTAATGCCCTGGCGCGCAGCCCGGCAGGCCGTAATCCGGTGACCCGACCAGCGTCACCTGCCCATGCAGACGCGCGCGGTAAGGAAAGCCGCAGGTCTGCGAAAACACCAGATCGGGCGCTTCCCAGGCTGGCCAATAAGCCGCCTCGCCCCGTGTCAGATCTTCGGGCGCGTCGATCCCCCGCGCGCGCAGACCTTCGCGCAATCCATCCCAAAGCCGGTCATTGGCCGCAGCGGTTTCCGCCCGGTCATACATGCCCAGCGAGGCGATCATTCCTTGGCCACAGCACGTTGCCGCGCCCGCGCGCTTTCCACATCGGTCAGGCCCAGAAGGTTGGACACGATCCGCAGCAACTGATCCTCCATCGAGTCGCGGTGGCCGTCGGCAAGGGCAACCGACCACAGAACCTCCATCAGGGCGGCGCGGTCATCAAGGGGGACGGCGTCTTTGAGCGCGCGGGTGAACCGCACGGTGTCCGGAGCTTCGGATTCCAGACCCTCAGCCTCGACGCGCAGACGACCGGCCTCAAATACGTCCAGATCGTAACGGACCGACAGCGCGCGGTCGATGCGTTCAACCTCTTCAGCGGAATACAGATTGTCACTTTTGGCCACCCGGATCAGCAGCGCGGCCAAGGCAAGGCGCTCTTCAGCATCGGGAAGGCGGGCGGGGGCGGGGGCAAGCAGCCGTTGCAAGAGATTTTGAAACATGGGGTCAGATTAGACCGCCTTTGGACCCGCGCCAAGCCCCCGTACAGTGCGGGGGTCGGTCGGGGGCGAAAGATTAACGCATCACCCCGCGATCACCCGCGCCACCTCTGCCGCTGCCGCCTCCAGCCCGAAGGGCGGGTTGATCACGAACAGCCCAGACCCGATCATCCGATGCCCGTCCCGCGCCGGAGGAAAGCCGACCTCGTGGCAAAACCCGTCCGGGAAGGCTGCGCGCAGGGCCCGCACCATCCCGGCCTGCGGCTGTCCGGTCAGGATCGGATACCACAGCACCAGAACCCCGACATTCCACTTGCGCGCCACGGCCTGCAAAAAGCCGGGGATGTAATCATAATCCGCCTTCACCTCATACGACGGATCAACCAGCATCAAGCCCCGGCGCGGCAGGGGCGGGGTCAGCGACAGGGCAAATTCAAACCCGTCCTTCTGTTCCAGATGCGGCTCCCACAGGGCAAGGTTTTCCTTGAGCGCGCGAAACTCCTGCGGGTGCAGGTCCGCCAGATGCAGGCGGTCCGCCTCGCGCAGGCACAGGCCTGCGATCAGGGGGGAACCGGGATAGGCCATCTGACCCCATTGCGCGCGCACCTCTTGCAGGCGCTGGCGATAGGGGTGGTCGGGGGCGAACCGCCTTTCGACCCGTTCGATCCCCATCATCGCCTCACCCGTCTTGACCGCCTCATCCGAGCCGAGGTCGTACAGACCCCGCCCGGCATGGGTTTCGATATAGGACAGCGGTTTGTCCTTTTGCGTCAGATAGGTCAGCATCCACGCCAACAGCGCGTGTTTGTGGACATCCGCGAGGTTGCCCGCGTGAAAGATATGTTGGTAGGACAGCATCGGGCAGCCCTAACCCGGCGGCCCGGTCTGGGCAAGGCGGCAAGAGGTTGAATCTTACCCCGCATCGGCATAGGTAGGCGAAAACCTGGATGGAGCCGCAATGCTGGAAATCTTTACCCCCGACGGCTTTACCGCCCTGCTGCAAGTGATCGGCATTGATCTGGTGCTGGCCGGCGACAACGCGATCGTGATCGGTCTTGCGGCGGCGGGTCTGCCGAAGGATCAGCGCAACAAGGCGATCCTGATCGGCATCATCGCGGCGACGGTCATGCGGATCGGCTTTGCGGCGATCACGGTGCAGTTGCTGGCGATTGTCGGGCTGTTGCTGGCCGGGGGGATCTTGCTGCTGTGGGTCTGCTGGAAGATGTGGCGCGAACTGCGGGCAGGCCACGGCAACGACCAGCTTGCCGAAGAGGCGCTGACCGACAGCGACCTGAACGCCGACGGGTCGGTTGCCGGCGGGACCAACAAGAAAACCTTCGCGCAGGCCGCATGGCAGATCTTTATCGCGGACGTGTCGATGAGCCTGGATAACGTGCTGGCCGTCGCCGGGGCCGCCAAGGATCACCCGAGCGTTCTGGTGATCGGTCTGGTCCTGTCGATCGCGCTGATGGGTCTGGCCGCCACCTTCATCGCCCGCCTGCTGAACAAGCACCGCTGGATCGCCTATGTGGGTCTGGCCATCATCGTCTCTGTGGCGCTGAAAATGATGTGGGAAGGCTGGCACGAGGTGCAGCCTTTTGTCATGGGGATGCTGTAGCCCGGGGGGCGTCCAGATCTGGACGCTTTGCTAAGGTGTTGATTGGGTTAGAGATTCGGTTTTTTGTTAACCGGATTTTAAGGATAAAAGCCGGTCCCGAGGGGGGCCGGTTTTTTGTTTGGGGGCGAGGGGAGAGCGTTGCGGATTGGTGCGCTGAAGCTGCACCCTACGGGGTGGGGTTATCAAAACGGGGAGCGAAATTCTTACTGTTCAAGAAACAACGAAACGACTATCAAATCGGCATCACACTGTTCAAGTTGGTCTCTTCGACGACAACCCAAATAGCTTTCGTTGAAGTACCGATTTCAATATCCGAAAATATTGCCCCGTTAGCGAAAGTAAAACGACATACCCAGTAAAGTGGAAACTCGGATACCAAAGCGCTTTCGAAGTTCAATGTAGTGCCGCCAATGTTTCCGGTCAACTTTTTCAAAACCGGTGTCTTGTGGAATATTTTCCAAAGCAATTCCAAGTCTTCTGCAATCGGCACGAAAGTAGCGTTAATTACCATTTCAGAACCGACTCGAACTCCCTTTGTCCAGTACAAAACCCCCTTTGCAAGAAACTCTGCATATGAACGCAGAACTTCATGTTCAAAAGGAAATGCAAAGGTTTCATCCCCGTCGGTACCGTCAACGTTTCTAACTCTTTCGATACCTTGGAAGACTATGCGCTTTAACTTTTGGTTCTGTTCAAAAGATATAATCGCGGAATCAAGCCGGGTGCGAGCGTCTGTCTCGCGACTGGCGAGTGGGAGAGTAAAGGAAAGATAGTGCTCCAATTTGGACTTTGCGTCGTTGCAACTTTTACAACATGGGACTTTTGGTGCATTCTGCCGTCCGACTATCGAGAGCAATCCACGCGCAACAACGTGGTCGCCTTGACGAGTTGAGGGACTCTCTTGGCAATAAATGCATAACTGACCTTTGAGGGACATCCATCTCCCCCCCTAAACCAACCGCTCCACCTCTTTCGCCGCCCGCACGAAATCCGCGAATAGGGGGTGGGGGGCGAAGGGTTTGCTTTTCAATTCCGGGTGGAACTGCACGCCGATGAACCAGGGGTGGTCCTGAACCTCGACGATTTCGGGCAGTTTGCCGTCGGGGCTCATCCCGGAAAAGATCAGGCCGCATTTTTCAAGGCCCGCGATATAGCTGGCGTCAACCTCGTAGCGGTGGCGGTGGCGTTCTTCGATCACGGTGGTGCCGTAGATCTGGGCCACGCGCGATCCGGGTTTCAGATGGGCGGAATAGGCGCCAAGACGCATGGTGCCGCCCTTGGCGTCGCCGGTGTTGCGGCGCACGGTGTGGTTGCCCTGAACCCATTCCTTCAGGTGGTAAACCACGGGGGTAAAACGTTTTTCCCCGGTGCCCACATCAAACTCCTCTGACCCGGCATTGGTCAGACCGGCCAGATTGCGGCTGGCTTCGATCACGGCCATCTGCATGCCCAGACAGATGCCCAGATAGGGGATCTTCTTTTCGCGGGCGAATTGGGCGGCCTTGATCTTGCCTTCGGTGCCGCGCTCGCCAAAGCCGCCGGGAACCAGAATGGCGTGGAAATTTTCCAGATAGGGGGCGGGATCTTCGCGTTCAAAGATCTCGGCGTCGATCCATTCGGCCTTGACGCGGGTGCGGTTGGCCATGCCGCCATGGGTCAGCGCCTCGGCAATGGATTTATAGGCATCTTCCAGTTGCGTATATTTGCCGACGATGGCGACGCGCACTTCACCCTCGGCATGGGTCAGGCGGTCCATCACATCAGTCCAGCGCGCAAGGTTGGGTTTGGGCGCGGGGGTGATGCCGAACGCGTCCAGAACCGCCTGATCCAGACCTGCCGCGTGATAGGCCAAGGGGGCGTTGTAGATGGTTTTCAGGTCATAGGCCGGGATCACATGCTCTTTGCGGACATTGCAGAAAAGGGCGATTTTTTCCAATTCGCGGTCGGGGATCGGATGTTCGGAGCGGCAAACGAGGACATCGGGTGCAAGGCCGATACTTTGCAATTCCTTGACCGAATGCTGGGTGGGTTTGGTCTTTAATTCTCCGGACGCAGCAAGGTAGGGCAGCAGCGTCAGATGCATCAGGATCGACTGGCCGCGCGGGCGTTCGTGGATGAACTGGCGGATGGATTCAAAGAAGGGCAGGCCTTCGATGTCGCCCACGGTGCCGCCGATTTCACACAGCATGAAATCAACCTCTGCATCACCGATGCGCAGGAAGTCTTTGATTTCATTGGTGACATGGGGGATGACCTGAATGGTTTTGCCCAGATAATCGCCGCGACGTTCCTTTTCCAGCACGTTGGAATAGATCCGGCCCGAGGAAATGCTGTCGGTCTGGCGGGCGTGAACTCCGGTGAAGCGTTCGTAATGGCCAAGATCCAGATCGGTTTCGGCGCCGTCATCGGTCACGAAAACCTCGCCATGTTCAAAGGGCGACATGGTGCCGGGGTCGACGTTCAGATAGGGATCCAGTTTGCGCAGGCGGACGGTGTAGCCACGGGCTTGCAGCAGGGCGCCAAGGGCGGCAGAGGCAAGACCCTTGCCCAATGAGGACACCACGCCGCCGGTGATGAAGATATAGCGCGCCATGAGGAACTCCCGTGTTTGGTGTCGTGTGATTCGGCCTTTGCGATTCACACCATCACGGGGTTTGAGCTATAGCGAAGGGAATGCCAAAGCGCAACCGGACCGCAAGATGCTGTCAGGAATTCCTGCGGGCCGTCTAGATTTTGCGATCAGGTCTATGGGGCCGCGGGTTGGGCCGGGGGCGGGGTGGCGGGTTCGTCGGCCGTCACCGGGGCGGTCAGGGGGGCCGTCAGGTCGCCCGACAAGCCGGTGTCGGTGCTGGTTTCCGCGGCAGGATCGGTGGCGATCTGATCCGCGATGGAGCCGACGCCGGCCTTTTGCGCCGCGATCACCGTCAGCGTGATCGAGGTGGCGATGAACAGTGCCGCGATGCCCCAGGTCAGTTTCGACAAGGCCGTGGCCGCCGAGCGCGCCGACATCGCCCCACCCTGAGACATCAGCCCACCACCTTCGGAGCGCTGCAACAGGACGACCCCGATCAGCAGGAAGGCAAGGATCAGGTGGACGGCGAGGACGACAGTTTCCATGGGCAAGGGCACTTCTTGGCTGCGAATGACGCGCCTATCTAGGCGCAACTGGCCCGTGCCGCAACCCCGTTTCGGGGGCCTAGGCCTCGGGCGTCTCGCAAACGGCAGAGATTTTGTTGCCGTCCGGGTCGCGCAGGTAACAGGCGTAGAAATGCGGCGAATAGGGGCGCAGGCCGGGGGCGCCCTCATCCGCGCCACCGCTGCGCAGTCCGGCGGCGTGGAAGGCATCGACGGCGGCGCGGGTGGCGGCGGCGAAGGCCGGCATGGATCCGTTGCCGGCGGTGGCGGGGCGGTCATCATAGGGCCGCGTCACCCAAAACCGGATGCGTTCGGGCGCGGGGGCACCGTAGCCAACCTCGTCCGCCTCCTCGGCGCGCAGGACAAGGCCAAGGCAGGGCATCACGGCGTCGTAAAACACTTTGGCGCGGGGCAGATCATTGGTGCCAAGGGTAATGTAATGCAGCATCAGTCCTGTACCTCGTCCACGGTGGCCTGACCCGACAGGCGTTGACGGATGATCGACCAGGACAGGCCCAGCCCCATGATCACGGCCAAGCCTATCAGCCCCAGCCATGTGTTCAAGTTTCGATTCTCCAGTGACAGGACGCCCCAATCGGTCAGCACCCACAGTCCGGCCCCCAGAATGGCCGCGATCAACAACACTCCCAGCGTGCCGATGGCGCGCATGGTGGACATGACGTAGATCAGGAACCCCACCGCCAACAGCAGACCCAGAAAGATCGCCAAAGGCATCTGGGCGGGCCAATTGGCGTCGACCCAGCGGATGTAATTCCATTGTGTGGGGTTGTAGGTGGCGGCCAAAAGGCCAAAGGCCCCGAGAAACCGCAGAAGTATGCCCATGATCCGCTCCTGTGTCTTTTGTCTTTGGTGGCGCAAGATCGCGTGCCTGTCCAGCCAGAGCGCGGCATAATCTTTGGCCCCCGCCCCCCGTTGCGGCGATTTAGCGGTTTCAACCGGGCGCGGGGGTCGCTATAGCACAATCGGTTTTTCCAGAAGAATGAAGGATATACCATGGCCAATGTTGTCGTCGTCGGCGCCCAGTGGGGTGACGAGGGGAAGGGCAAGATCGTGGACTGGCTGTCAGAGCGGGCCGACGTGATCGCCCGCTTTCAAGGCGGCCACAACGCGGGTCACACGCTGGTCATTGATGGCAAGGTGTACAAGCTGTCGCTGCTGCCCTCGGGCATTGTGCGGGGTGGCAAGCTGTCGGTCATTGGCAATGGCGTGGTGGTGGACCCCTGGCATCTGGTGATGGAGATCGCCAAGCTGCGTGGGCAGGGTGTTGATATCACGACGGAAAACCTGATGTTGGCGGAAAACGCCAGCCTGATCCTGCCGATCCATGGTGAGTTGGACCGCGCCCGTGAAGGCCAGACCGGGGTGGCCAAGATCGGCACGACCGGGCGGGGCATCGGCCCGGCCTATGAGGACAAGGTTGGCCGACGCGCCATTCGCGTGGCCGATCTGGCGGACGAGGAAACCCTTGTCACCCGCGTTGACCGGCTGATGGGGCATCACGATGCGCTGCGCCGGGGTCTGGGGGTTGACCCGATTGACCGCGAGGCGCTGCTGACAGCCCTGCGCGAGATCGCGCCGCAGATCCTGCCCTATGCCAAGCCGGTGTGGAAGGTTTTGACCGAGGCGCGCCGCGCCGGAAAGCGTATCCTTTTCGAAGGCGCGCAGGGCGCGCTGCTGGACATTGATTTC